>JBIJDQ010000608.1:0-2531 GCA_044344025.1 Rhodoferax sp. | reverse complement strand
GAAACGAAGTGGATTTTCAAGAAGACCGTTCTCGTAGGCAACTACTCGCAGGTTGGAACACGCGCACAACAGCTCGTTCGGTTGCAGTAGAAAGTCCGCCCGGGTTGGTCTTCCCAGGTTTTCTTGGCCTGAAGCGAATGTCTCATACAACAGCACGCCGCCGGGCGCCACGCTGGCTATTAACGTTGAAAGCAAAGGCCGCCAAAGGTAATTGGTCACAACCACCAAGTCAAAGTTGCGCGTATGTCCACCCGAAGCAAGGGGCCAGGGATTGTTTTCCATGTCCGCGCACACCAATTCTGCACCGGGCAGCCGTTGGCGTGCCTGACCGATATCCTTGTCAATGCCGGTGACGCGATGACCGAGGTCTGCAAACCATTGAAGGTGGCGGCCAGATCCACAAGCCACATCCAGCACGGTTGATTGGGGTTGCAGAAGATGCGTCCATCGAACAACCCAGGGTGAGGGCTTCAAAAGCAGGCCCACACTTGGTTAGCCATTTGCACCATGAAATCAGGTTGCGTGTATAGAAAGAAGACGCCCGTAAGTACCACGGAGGCCAGCGCGAACAGCAATAAATTCTTTCGCCAGGTCATCGGGTTGCGGCCCCCAAAGGTAAACGGCGTTCGATGGCTGCCTCTTTGACTGGCAGGTTGATCAGCGCTGCAGCCACACCCAAACCGATTGCGATGTACCAGACCATGTCGTAGCTGCCAGTCCTGTCATACAGGTAACCACCCAGCCACACACCCATGAATGATCCGATCTGGTGGCTGAAGAACACAAAGCCGCCCAGCATGGAAAGATGAGCCACACCAAATATCTGCGCTACGGTGGCATTGGTCACTGGCACGGTTGACAGCCACAGAATACCCATCACGCTGGAAAACACATAGACACTTGATGGCGTCAGCGGCGTCAGCAAAAACAGACTGATGGCGACGGCTCGCGCCAGGTAAATGAAAGCGAGAATATTTTTTTTCGGAAACTTCTGGCCCAACACACCCGCCGCGTAGGTGCCAAAAACATTGAATAGGCCAATGAGTGCCAAGGCGTAACTGGCGACTTGGGGCGATAGTCCCTTGTCCCGCAGGTAACTGGGCATATGTACGCCGATGAACACAACCTGAAATCCGCAAACAAAGTAACCAGCCATCAGCAATTGAAAGCTGGGGTACTTGAATGCTTCGCGCAGCGCCTGACCAATGCTTTGGTCTCGCTTTAACGCCGCACCACCCGTAAAACCGGGTTCCCGCAACCCCCATGACAAAGGAAACATCAAAAGCGACGCTGTACCCAGGATCATTAAAGCCTCTTGCCACCCAAAGTGACTGATCAGGAACCCTTCAGTCGGTACCATCAAAAATTGACCAAACGACCCAGCCGCAGCCGCCACGCCCATGGCCCAGGAACGCTTGTCGGCGTGAACGTTGCGCCCAATCACTCCATAGATTACGGCATAGGTAGTGCCAGCCTGGGCCATGCCGATCAGCACACCCGTACTGAGCGCAAAGAGCAACGGAGTATCGGCGCGTGCCATACCGATAAGTCCCACTGCATACAGAACAGAACAGGTGACGATGACCTTGAAAGCGCCAAATCGGTCTGCCGCCATACCGGCAAAAACGCCGCAAATACCCCAAACCAGATTCTGGATGGCAATTGCCATGGCAAAGGTCTCTCGTGTCCAGCCCTGGTCTTGCGTGATGGGCTGCAGCCAGAGTCCAAACCCATGACGAATACCCATCGACAAGGTCACGATGGTCGCACCACATGCCAGGACTTGCAGGGTGGAAAGTGGCTTTCGCAAAGAATTCATACTGCAATTGTCGCCATTCTGGAGGGTTGGCGCTCTCCATCGGACATTGGCCCGCAATAGAAGCTGTGTTTGCATACAGTTTATTCGTAATCCACGATTACAATGCCGCGCTATGTCAGTCAAACCTACCCCCGAATATTCCGAAGGTTCCATCCGGGTCCTCAAGGGCCTGGAGCCCGTCAAACAGCGCCCGGGTATGTACACCCGCACCGACAACCCGCTCCATGTGATCCAGGAAGTGCTGGACAACGCAGCCGATGAATCGCTGGGCGGATTTGGCAAGAAGATCAAAGTTATCGTTCATATGGATGGTTCCGTCACCGTTGAAGACGACGGCCGCGGCATTCCCTTTGGCATGCACCCTGAAGAAAAGGCGCCGGTTATCGAACTGGTGTTCACCCGTCTGCATGCTGGCGGCAAGTTCGATAAGGGCAAGGGCGGCGCGTACAGCTTCTCTGGCGGGCTGCACGGTGTGGGTGTTTCCGTGACAAACGCCCTTGCCAAGCGGTTGGAGGCGACGTCCTACCGAGAGGGCTCGGTGGCTTCGCTGGTGTTTGAAAACGGCGATGTGACCCAGGCACTGCAAACCCGAAAAATCGGTGAAGGCGACCGCAAGTCCGGCACTACGGTGCGCGTTTGGCCCGATGCCAAATATTTTGAGTCCGCCGTTCTGCCAATGGCCGAGCTCACACACCTGTTGCGCAGCAAGGCG
>JBIJDQ010000607.1:0-2533 GCA_044344025.1 Rhodoferax sp. | reverse complement strand
TGCCCGAGAGTGCGGCGGCGTCTGCCATGGCCCAGGCCGCTGCAGTTTCTACATTGCGCTGTGAACGGCGCATCCACTCAATGGCGCGCAAAAAGCTGGCCACCACTTGGAGTGCCGCCTCGGGGGAGCGCTCGGCAAAAGTGCGCTGTAGGACAAAGTAGTCGCTGCTCAAGCCGCGAAACACAATGCGGTTTTTGGTGCCCATGGCCAGGGCAATGGAGGGCGCTGGCTCCCAGGCGGCAAAGGCATCAATCTCGCCACGCTGCAGTGCCTCCGGCATCTGATCAACCTGAAAGGGCACCATTTTGACTTTGGTTTCATCCAGTCCGGCTGAGGCCAGGCCTTGCAGCAGGGTGTGGTGCGCGCTGGAGTTCTCCACATAGGCAATGCGTTTGCCCACCAGGCCACCGACCTGGGCATCCCCGGTGGTGACGATGGCCGTAGAGGTTTGTTTGACCAGGCCAACTACCCAGACACTGCCGCTTGCGGCCGCCAAAATGGTGGGCATGTCGCCCAGTAGGCCCGCTTCAAGCCGCTGGTCGCCCAGCAGAGGCACCATGTCCGCCCCACGGCGAAAAGGATGCACGGCCAAGGGGCGCTGGAGCTCAAACAGTGCTTTTTTGAGGATGCGGTCATGTGCCATGACCGCGCTGATCACGCCTGAGGGGTAGCCCAGCGGCTGTGCGCCAAGGTCCATCGGTGGAGACGCAATTCGCAGGCCGTAGCGGTCAAAGTATTCCTCGGCGTGCGACAACGCTGGGCACAGGAAAGCTGTGAATGAGATCACCATAAGGCATAAGTCGCGTTGCAAACCGGCACAATTTTTCATGGGCGGGCCACCTTTCGTTGAGTCGGTAATGATAAGGGTTACAAGGTTAAATCAGGCGAAAAACATGGCCACTGCACACCCGGACATGGTTGCCAAGGCCCTCGCACCGAACTCACCCGTGGCGGCCATGCCATGGCCGTGTTTGTCTGGTGCCTTTTGCCACCTTGGCAGCGAGTACCATTGACAGCCCAATGTAATTGAGTCTGGATCACCTCATGCCCCCCTCGCCATTTCCGGTGTTTTTGCATCTTCTGGCTGACCACAAAATGGTGCCTGGGGCGTTGCGCCTGGAGTTGGGTGGCCCGGCGGCTGACGCGCTGGCGCAAATGGTGGCGCATCCGGAGTTTCCCGAGCCCATCGCTCACTTCACACGTGTCATCACACAAGCGCAAGCTGCGCTGTTGCCGCTTGACACGCAGGCCGCGTTGCAGGCGGCAGGTTACCAGGTGGTGGCTGACGCGGCGGTTTTTTACACCAGCCAGATGGCAGGCGTGGTGCTACCCACTGGTGCCAAGTGGGTAGATGGCACCTGGTTTTTGGCACCACCGGCCAAGCCCGCCGCCGCACAGGCTGCATCGCGGGCGCTGGCCTTGAGGCTGGTGCAATTGGTGGTGGCAGATGCCGACGCGCGGGACATTGAAGATGTCTTGCGCCAAGACCCCGCCTTGTCTTACCACCTGTTGCGCCTGGTCAACTCGCCGGGTATGGGTGCCACGCGGCGCATTACCAGTTTTTCTCAGGCCATCATGATTCTGGGCCGCCAGCAACTGCGCCGCTGGCTCAACCTGATGCTGTTTTCTGCGCGGCCAGACGAGCCGCGCAGTGCCATGCTGTTGGCGCAGGTGATGGTGCGCGCCCGCAGCATGGAGTTGCTGGCAAAAGATGCGGGGCTTGACCGCGCTGCGCAAGAAATGGCTTTCATGGCAGGTTTGTTTTCCATGTTGGGTATTCTCTTTGGCCTGCCCTTGCCCGAGGTTTTGAAGCCGCTGGAAATCAGCGAGGTACTGGTTCAGGCCTTGTTGCACCGCGCCGGGCCGTTGGGGAATTTTTTGGCTGCGCTTGAGTGCGCCGAGCAGTGTGATGTGGCGGGTTTGGTGGCCAGGTTGGATGGCTTGCAGCTGACACCTGCGCAGTTCACACAGGTGAGTTTTGAGGCGCACCAATGGATGCTGACCATGGTTGTCAATGTAGGAGGGGGTCATCATGAATGATGTGTTGCGGCGCTACGCAGCAAAAATCATTGCTGATTTGCGAGTGCCCATTTTTTCAATGGACATGGCAGGCTACCTGACCGGCTGGAACCAGGGTGCCCAAGACCTGTTTGGCTACAGCGCAGAAGAAGCGCTGGGTCGGCATGTGTTGTTTTTGTATGCCGACGACCATGAAGGCGCTGATGTGGGCATGCCGCAGGCCTTTTTGGACCAGAGCGAGGCCTCCATGGTGGTCTGGCGGCGCAAAAAGTCGGGTGAACTTTTCAAGATTGGTTTGAGCCTGTCGCTGCTGCGTGATGATGACCAAACCCCCCAAGGCATGGTGGCGCAGTTCTCTGAGATGGCATCGCTGCTGCCAGCCGACCATCTGCAGCGCTTGCACTCGCGGATCATTGAGGACAGCGATCAGGGCATTTTGATCACCGACATTCACGAGCGCATTGTTTCGGTAAACGCGGCTTTCTCGAAAATCACCGGCTACCCTCGTGAAGAA
>JBIJDQ010000077.1:0-7940 GCA_044344025.1 Rhodoferax sp. | reverse complement strand
TCGTTTGATCCGCATACGTTATGGTGCAATGGTCCTGCCGCGTGGTTTGAAACGGGGTGCGTGGATGGAGTTGGACGGTATCGACATTAGTCAACTCACACGTGCCGCGTTGATTCGTCCTGTCCCGGGCACTGCTACTGCTACTGCTACTGCTACTGCTGAGGATGGCATCCTGTCGACACCCTCCAGTGTTGAACGTCGACCGCGAGGTCCGGGAGCTTCAGTACGCGGGCGCCGACCTGTTGGTCAAGTCGCAGCCGAACGCCTGGTGGGCGCAGGTGTTATCCCTGACCCGACCGCTACTGGCAATAAGCGTCCGGGGCGCATGGGCAAGCCATCACAGGCTCAGCCCGACCCAATGAAAACATCGTTTGGTTACATTGGGGCGGACAGTTTTTCTCGTCAGCGGGAAGATGCTGGGAAGAAGCGAGGTGGGGGTTCTGGTTCAAAAGGGGGAAGACCAATGGTCGAGCGAAAGCGTTGATTTAGACGATTCGTGTTGATGGGATTGGGGCAGTGAGCCCCTCCCAGTAAAAATGATAGGTAAGCTCCGGTTAAAATGCAAGGCTTTGACCAACGGGTCGAAATAACTTTTACAGGAACACACATGGCTATCGAACGTACTCTCTCCATCATCAAACCTGACGCAGTGGCCAAAAACGTCATTGGTCAAATCTACGCACGTTTTGAAGCTGCTGGCCTCAAGGTGGTGGCTGCGCGAATGGCGCATCTGTCACGTGGGGAAGCCGAAGCCTTTTACGGTGTGCACAAAGAGCGTCCTTTCTTCAAAGACCTCGTTGACTTCATGATCTCTGGTCCAGTGATGATTCAGGCACTTGAAGGCGAAGGCGCAATTGCCAAGAATCGTGATTTGATGGGTGCCACAGACCCTAAGAAAGCTGCAGCCGGGACGATTCGCGCCGATTTTGCAGACAGCATTGATGCCAACGCCGTGCACGGTTCTGACGCGTCAGAAACTGCTGCCGTAGAAATCGGGTTTTTCTTTGCTGGTATGAACGTTTACTCACGTTGATCGACACATGACGGTCAATCTGCTTGATCTTGATCTTGAAGCTTTGGCCGTATTTTGTGAGCGGTTGGGTGAAAAGCGTTTTCGTGCAGTTCAGCTTTTCCGCTGGATCCATCAAAAAGGTGCGAGTCATTTTGATGACATGAGCGATTTGGCCAAGTCCTTGCGTGAAAAGCTTAAAAGCCAAGCCCGCATTGAAGCCATGCCCGTGGTGTCGCAACACATGTCCAAAGATGGCACCATTAAATGGTTGTTTGATGTGGGTGGCGGTGACGCGGTCGAGTCCGTTTTTATCCCGGAGGATGAACGCGGTACCCTCTGCATATCTTCGCAGGCTGGCTGTGCAGTGGGCTGCAGATTTTGCTCGACCGGTCACCAAGGATTCAGCCGAAATCTGACCACTGGGGAGATCATCGCGCAACTTTGGTTTGCTGAGCATTTTTTGCGCAAACACCTTCATCGTGATGACCGTGTGATTTCCAATGTTGTGCTGATGGGTATGGGTGAGCCGCTTCAGAATTACAAGGAGTTGCTGCCAGCCCTACGAGTCATGCTCGATGACCATGGCTATGGTTTGTCCAGGCGGCGTGTGACGGTGTCCACATCTGGTGTTGTACCTTTCATGGATCGCCTCGGGCTGGATTGCCCGGTTGCGCTGGCGGTGTCATTGCACGCATCAAATGATGGTTTGCGTAGCCAGTTGGTGCCATTAAATGTCAAATACCCTCTGGATGAGCTGATGGCCGCTTGCCATCGTTATTTAGCCCATGCTCCGCGTGATTTCATTACATTTGAGTATTGCATGCTTGACGGTGTAAACGATTCCGACGAGCAAGCCCATGAGTTGATTCGCATGGTAAGACTCCGTCCTGGCGCATGGTGCAAGTTCAACCTGATACCTTTCAACCCCTTTCCAGCCTCTGGATTGTTACGTTCGAAAGCTGAACGGGTGCAAGCCTTTTTCGATATTTTGAGTCACGCCGGCATCACCACCACGGTGAGGAAAACACGGGGTGATGACATTGACGCCGCGTGTGGGCAACTCGCAGGAGACGTGAAAGACCGAACGCGTGCATCCGAGAGGTTGGCCCGACAGAGGGTTATCGGTATTCTGCCGGTTCGCACCACAGCGACCGCTATTCACAAGGCATGACCTATGGGAATTCGCGTTTTGTTCGGTGCCGAACGTTGGCTTCTTTCCATGCTGATTGGTTACGCTTGCTTTTTGGCAGGCTGCGCAACAAAAGCGGACTCGACCAACAGCGAGTCGGGTCGATCTGAAATCATCACTGATTCTGATGAGTCCGGCGAGAGGAAGCGGGCGCGTATTCGCGTGGAATTGGCCACAGGCTATTTTGAACAGGGCAAGACGAACATAGCCCTAGATGAAATCAAACAGGCGATCATTGCAGACCCGGGTTTTGCCGACGCATACAGCTTGCGAGGTTTGGTTTACATGAGACTTAACGATTTTGGTTTCGCTGAAGAAAGCTTTAACAAAGCGTTGTCGATCAGACCTAAAGATGCCAACGTTTTACATAATATCGGTTGGCTCAAGTGCCAGCAGGCACTTTATTTGCAGTCACTGCGGTATTTTTCACAAGCACTTTCGGACCCGTTTTACGGGGAACGCGCCAAAACCTTGATGGCGCAAGGACTTTGCCAGTTGCGTGCAGGAATGCGTGCTGAAGCTGAAGCAAGCCTCTTGAAGTCGTATGAGTACGATGCGGGAAACCCTGTGACTGGTTACAACCTTGCTAATGTGCTCTTCCTGAATGAGGCTTATGTCCGTTCACAGTTTTATATTCGTCGGCTTAACAACAGTGAATTGGCAAATGCAGAGTCACTCTGGCTCGGAATCAAAGTGGAAAAGCGCCTCAACGATACTGACGCGCTGACTCAACTTGGCACGCAGCTGGAAAAAAGATACCCACAGTCTCGTGAAACATCATCCTACCGACGTGGTGCTTTTAATGAGTGAGCCAGCAAATACACCTGAGAACCCGATAGACACAATAGTCTCGCTTGATGTGCCGCGTGGGGCAGGTGCGATGTTACGAGCTGCCCGTGAAGCCCAAGGTATGCATATTGCCATGTTGGCGGTATCACTCAAAGTGCCAATCAAGAAGCTTGAAGCGCTTGAGGCAGACCGGTATGAAAGTTTTCCGGACACTTTTTTTATTCGAGCCCTGGCATCTAGTGTGTGCCGCACACTGAAAATTGATCCGACATCGATTCTGAGTGCTTTGCCAAGGTCAGACACACCAAAAATCAAAACGGATGAAGCTGGACTAAATGCTCGCTTCAACGATGTCTCCGACATTTCTAGCAGAGCTTTTTTGGCTCATTTGAAACGGCCTTTAGGTATTGCCGTCCTAGCGCTACTCGTCGGTATATTTGCTATTGTTTTTTCCCCCAAAGAGGCTCCCTTGGAAGCAATGCCAGCCGGAGTATCTGGTGGAAATACACAAGTTTTTCCTGCCACGGGTGGTGACCCAGGACAGGCTATCCTTGCGGAGCAGTCTGCGCTCACCGCGTCGCAGCCTGGAGATTCCACGGCTGCGAGTTTGCCGGAGACCTCCTCTTCGATGACACCTGGCTCAACTGGTCCCATATCCTTGCCAGATGCATCTGCTCCTACTCCGTCAGTATCTTCGGAATTGGCCGTGATTGGAAACATCGGAACTGTGCTGACACTGCATGCCCATGGAGCCTCATGGGTTGAGGTGACAGATGGGAAGGGCCTCATGCAATTGCGTCAAACGCTTAAAGAGGGTGATGTCATTCCGCTGGCTGGTGCCTTGCCCCTGTCCGTTGTACTGGGTCGTGCTGATTTGGTTTCAGTTGTTGTTCGCGGCCAGGCGTTCGATACAAAAGGCGTGACGAACAACAACGTGGCTCGTTTTGAGGTGAAGTAATGACTATTTCCTTACCGGTGGATTCATCAATTGCTTTAAGCAGCAAGACACGTCAAGCTTGCGTGGTCTGGGGCGGTCGCTGTGTCACGGTCGGCGGTGGTGCGCCCGTGCGTGTGCAATCGATGACCAATACGGACACAGTGGATGTGATTGGTACGGCCATTCAAGTTAAGGAGCTGGCGCTGGCCGGTTCTGAAATGGTGCGCATCACAGTTAATACACCAGAGGCGGCGCAGGCCGTTGCACCTCTTCGGGAGCAACTCGATCGCATGGGTATCGATGTGCCATTGGTTGGCGATTTTCACTACAACGGTCATCGTCTTCTGACTGATTTTCCGGAATGTGCCCAAGCTTTGTCAAAGTACCGGATCAACCCGGGTAACGTTGGAAAAGGTGACAAACATGACCGTCAGTTCGCGACGATGGTCGAAGCTGCAATTCGGTGGGACAAGGTTGTGCGTATTGGGGTGAACTGGGGCAGTCTGGACCAGGAGCTTCTTGCCAGTTTGATGGACCAAAACAGTCGCCGCGCTGCACCTTGGGGTGCAAAACCTGTTATGTACGAAGCGTTGATCTCGTCTGCTGTTGGGTCAGCCACGCGTGCGGTGGAGTTGGGTATGAACCCGAATCAGATCATTTTGTCTTGCAAGGTGAGCGGTGTGCAGGACTTGGTTTCCGTGTATCGCGCACTGTCTCGTCGCTGCGACTATGCGCTTCACTTGGGGCTGACAGAGGCTGGCATGGGCACCAAAGGTGCGGTGGCATCTGCAACGGCGCTAGCCATACTTTTACAAGAAGGAATTGGGGATACGATTCGAGTCTCATTGACACCGCAACCAGGTGAGTCTAGAACACAAGAGGTGGTGATCGCTTCTGAAATCCTGCAGGCACTGGAGCTAAGGTCTTTTGTTCCCAGTGTGACGGCTTGCCCCGGCTGTGGACGTACTACCAGCACGACATTTCAAGAGTTGACGCAACAAATTGAAGGCTTTCTGCGTGCGCAAATGCCTGAGTGGCGAGCCAAGTATCCAGGCGTAGAGAAGATGAAAGTCGCGGTCATGGGGTGTATCGTGAACGGACCGGGTGAAAGTAAACAAGCAGATATCGGCATCAGCTTGCCCGGGACGGGGGAGGCACCAGCTGCACCGGTCTACATTGACGGGGAAAAACGAATGACGCTTCGCGGCGATGCGATTGCGCAGGAATTCCAGTCAATTGTTGAAAACTATGTAAAAAAGCGTTTTGGTGTGCCAGTTGCTATTGCCGCTTGATATGGAATCTTATGAAAGAACAAATTATTCTTCCAAAAATTGAAAAAATAACAGCTGTCAAAGGCATGAATGACCTATTGCCACCTGATTCAGCCGTGGTGGAGTGGTTAGAGTCCAAAGTACGCACCTTAATGGCACGGTATGCCTACCGAAACATCCGTACACCGATTGTGGAGCGGACGCCGCTGTTTGTTCGCGGTTTAGGCGAGGTCACCGACATCGTGGAGAAGGAAATGTATTGCTTTGAGGACCGCCTTAACGGCGACCCTCTGACGCTGCGCCCGGAAGCGACGGCTGGAGTGGTGCGTGCAGCGCTTGAGCATAACCTTTTGTACGATGGGGGGAAACGTTTGTACTACATGGGTCCAATGTTTCGCCACGAGCGCCCGCAAAAGGGTCGTTACCGGCAGTTTGACCAAATTGGCGCAGAGGCTTTGGGTTTTCCTGGTGCAGAGGTGGATGCTGAACTTATCCTAATGGCAAATGCGCTCTGGAAAGAACTCGACATCCATGACGCAAGGCTTGAATTGAACAGTCTGGGGCAACCGCAAGAGCGCTTGGAACACAGAAAGGCACTAATTGCACACTTTGAGCAGCATGCGGATGTGCTTGACGACGATGCAAAAAGACGCCTGTACAGCAACCCCTTGCGTATTCTGGACACCAAAAACCCGCAGATGCAAGCGGTGGTCGCCGGTGCCCCCCGACTCATGGATTTCCTGGGTGAAGCTTCGCTGGCCCACTTTGCGACCTTGACCTCCATTCTTGAAGCCAATGGCGTTGCGTACATCGTCAACCCACGCTTGGTGCGCGGCATGGATTACTACAACCTTACAGTGTTTGAATTCACCACGGACCGTTTGGGGTCGCAGGGGACAATATGTGCTGGCGGCCGATATGATGGCCTTTTTGAACAGTTAGGCGGCAAGCCAACCCCTGCGGTAGGCTGGGCACTAGGGGTCGATCGTGTCTTGGAATTGGCAAAGACCGCTGGCTTGAAGGACTTGAGTCCAAGTCTGGATGCATACGCCATAGTGACAGACTTGACAGCCTTACCCCTTGTGCTAACAACACTTCAGGTATTGCGAACCGCTGGGGTTAGCGTTCAAATGCACGCAAGTACCGGCGGCGGCATTGGCAGCATGAAAAGTCAGTTCAAAAGGGCCGATGCCAGCGGAGCTAAATTTGCCCTCATTTTTGGGCATGATGAAATTGCAACCCGTCAGGTTTCGGTTAAACACCTTCGCGATGCCGCCATTAGCCCGCAGACCCATTTGCTCAGCGAAGTTGCGGTTTGGGCCGCGACCCTACAATAAGCGCTTAACTGGATACCTCTAATGGCCAATCATTTAGACCTTGAAGAACAAGAACAGCTGGATCAAATCAAGCATTTTTGGAAGCAATACGGCAACGCAATCACTTGGGCATTAATCCTGGTACTAGGAGCATTTGCCAGTTGGAACTTTTACCAATATTGGCAAAGAAATCAGGCCGTGCAGGCTGCAGCGTTGTTTGATGAGGTTGATCGATCTGTCCAATCAACTGACGCTGCTCGCATTGACAAGGTGTTTGGTGAAATGAAAGATCGGTTCGGATCTACCATCTACGCCCAGCAAGCTGGATTACTCGTAGCCAAGCAATATGTCAACCTTGGTAAGGCCGATGCGGCATCCAGTGCCTTGACCTGGGTCGCTGACCAGGCGACAGATACAGGTTACCAGGCTGTCGCCAAGCTTCGCCTGGCCTCGTTGCTCATTGAGAGCAAAAATTATGACGCTGCATTGAGCAAGCTGGACGGTTTGTTTTTGTCAAGCTTTGAGCCACTTGTGGCTGATCGGAGAGGCGATGTTTATGTATTGCAAGGAAAAAAATCCAAGGCTGTCGCTGAGTACGAAAAAGCATATCGGTTGCTGGACGATCGATCGGAGTACCGTCGCTTGGTTGAAGTCAAACTCAATGCCAGTGGTGTGGATGTTCAAGCGCGCGCTTCGCTGTCTTCGCCAGGAAAGTAAAAATGATCTTTAACAACTTTAAGAGACTATTCGGACGTGGCGGCCTGACTGCATTGGCAGTTAGCATGTTGGTTGCTTGTGCCAGCGGTTCTGATTCACTTAAGCCTGCTGATTTAGGTCCAAACCCCGGGCTGCTTGGTGTGCGATTGGCTTGGTCCGGTAAAGTCGGATTGATTGATTTTCCTTTGCAGGTGAAAGCAAATGGCGCCAAGGTGGTGCTCGCAGATGGCAACGGTAATGTGGTTTCTTTGGATGCACACACAGGTGCAGAACAGTGGCGCGTTACTGTTGGCGGGCCAATATCTGCCGGGGTAGGCAGCGATGGCCGATTTTCTGCGGTCGTCACGCGAAACAATGAATTGGTCATGTTGGACGAAGGTCAGCTTACCTGGCGCGTTCGGTTGACTTCGCAGGTGTTCACCGCGCCACTGGTCGCCGGTGAGCGCGTCTTTGTGCTCGGCGCAGATCGCAGTCTATCAGCGTTTGATGCGAAGACTGGGCGCAAGCTTTGGCAGCAACAACGCCCGGGCGACGCTTTGGTACTGCGACAAGCGGGGGTGTTGATTGCAGTTGGGAATACCCTGGTTGCAGGTTTGTCTGGGCATCTGGTTGGCATGAATCCCCTGAATGGCAACGTCATCTGGGATGCTCCTGTGGCCACACCGCGCGGGACTAACGATATTGAAAGACTAGTTGACCTTGTAGGCGA
>JBIJDQ010000006.1:0-22179 GCA_044344025.1 Rhodoferax sp. | reverse complement strand
AATCGGATGTAGTTTGTGTTCGCGCGTTCCAAACTGCCGTGGGCTGCATCGACACTGCACGGGGCACAGTCAACTGGAAAAAATCATCTGTCGGGGCAGTGGGTCTGCACGGCGATGACAAGCAAGTTTATGGTGTGCAAGCTGATGGCCATGTGATGGCTTGGCGGCGTGCGGATGGGGAACTCATCTGGTCCTCGGATCGACTCCGATACCGTCAATTGAGCGCTCCTCTGGTGTTGGGACGATCAGTCATGCTGGGTGACGAGCAAGGAGTCGTTCATTTGTTGGCACGGCTTGACGGTTCACCCCTGACTCGCCTCACTACAGATGGCTCAGCCATTAAAGTTACGCCAGTTTCCGCAGGAGGAAGCATGGTGGTAGTCACTCGCAACGGTGGTGTCTTCGGTTTTCAACCCGAGTAGAGACTGCACAGTTACAAACAATTAGCGGATATTAATCAATGAAACCTGTACTGGCTCTGGTAGGCCGCCCCAACGTCGGAAAGTCGACGCTGTTCAATCGGCTAACCAAGTCGCGTGATGCCATTGTGGCTGACTTCGCGGGCCTGACTCGCGATCGTCATTACGGCAATGGCAAACAGGGAAAGCACGAGTATATTGTGATTGACACTGGAGGGTTTGAGCCCGATGCGTCAAGCGGAATTTACATGGAAATGGCCAAGCAAACGCGTCAAGCTGTTGCAGAGTCAGACGTTGTGCTTTTTGTAGTGGACGCGCGGGCTGGTGTTTCAGCGCAAGATCACGACATTGCCAAGTATCTTCGGCGTCTGGGAAAACCCTGCGTGCTTGTGGCTAACAAGGCCGAAGGCATGTTGGAAGGTGCGGCACTTGTTGAATTTTATGAATTAGGTCTGGGTGAGGTGCATGCCATTTCAGCCGCCCATGGTCAAGGCATTCGGCCGTTGATTGAACTGGCACTGGCTCCGCTCAATTTGTCTGATGCCGATTCAGAAGTGCTAGAGCAACCGGGTGTCATCAAATTGGCAGTCGCTGGTCGACCAAATGTTGGCAAGTCAACTTTGATTAATGTCTGGCTTGGCGAAGAGCGCCTGGTAGCCTTCGATTTGCCGGGGACCACCCGTGATGCGATTTCCGTACCTTTCGAGCGCAATGGACAAAAATTTGAATTGATTGACACTGCGGGCTTGCGCCGACGCGGCAAAGTGTTTGAGGCAATTGAAAAATTCTCTGTTGTCAAAACCTTGCAGGCCATCGAATCCGCTCACGTAGTGCTGTTGTTGATTGATGCGACACAAGGAGTTACTGATCAGGATGCTCATATTGCAGGCTATATCCTGGAAAATGGCAGGGCTGTTGTGCTTGCCGTTAACAAATGGGACGCTATTGATGAGTATCAGCGTGAATTGGTCAAGCGTTCTATTGAGACTCGATTGGCGTTTTTGAAGTTTGCCAACATGCATCTGATTTCCGCACAAAAACGCCAAGGTTTGGGGCCGCTCTGGGCCTCGATTGTTCAAGCGCACAAGGCTGCAAACTGTAAGATGTCAACGCCTGTCCTAACACGGTTGTTGCTTGAAGCCGTGCAGTTTCAAAGTCCAAAACGTGCTGGCATGTTTCGTCCCAAGCTGCGTTACGCGCATCAGGGCGGCATGAATCCCCCGGTTATCGTGGTCCACGGAAACTCGTTGGAGCACGTCACTGATGCCTATAAACGCTTTCTTGAGGGACGTTTCCGTAAAGAATTCGATTTGGTCGGTACGCCGCTTCGCATTGAGCTAAAAACATCGGCCAATCCATTTGCGGACAAGACTGATTAAGGCACATGCCGTTGGGTTGATACCTGTCAACTTTATTGTGGATACCAGCCTCCTTTCAGCTAAAGTTATACGAGGCTGTGGTATCGTGAGTGCTTCTTAAATTTCCCGAACACGGAGAATATCGTGAACAACAAAGGTCAACTTTTGCAAGATCCATTCCTGAACACCCTGCGTCGGGAGCACGTGCCAGTGTCTATTTACCTGGTGAATGGGATCAAACTTCAAGGCCAGATAGAGTCGTTTGACCAGTACGTGGTGCTTCTGCGTAATACCGTGACGCAAATGGTCTACAAGCATGCCATCTCTACCATTGTTCCCGGCCGAGCAGTGAATTTCTCTGTTGATGAGGGTGGACAACCTGCAGCTGCCGTCTGACGCGGGAAGGGCCCCGACACTGCTGGTCGGGGTTGACTTTGGTCTTCCTCATTTTGATTCCGATTTAGAAGAACTTGGTTTGCTTGCGCAAACTGCCGGTCTCACGCCTGTTGGGCGTGTGACCTGTAAGCGTCGCGCTCCAGATGCAGCTTTGTTTGTTGGCAGCGGCAAGGCTGATGAGATTAAAGCGCTCGCGCAGCAACTTGGCGTTCAAGAGGTCTTGTTTGATCAAAGCCTCAGCCCGGCGCAGCAAAGAAACCTTGAAAGACACCTTGAACTTCCAGTTAACGATCGAACACTTCTGATTCTGGAAATCTTCGGTCAAAGGGCTCGCAGCCACGAAGGCAAGCTTCAAGTCGAGCTTGCCCGTTTGCAGTACCTAAGCACGCGTCTGGTTCGCCGTTGGTCGCACCTCGAACGCCAGAGTGGTGGCATTGGAATGCGCGGCGGCCCTGGCGAAACCCAAATAGAGCTTGATCGTCGAATGATTGGCGACAGCATCAAGAAAATCAAGGAACGGCTTGGCAAGGTTAAGCGCCAACGCCTTACGCAACGCCGGCAGCGTGAACGGCGCGATGCTTTCAATATTTCCCTCGTGGGGTACACCAACGCAGGCAAGTCGACTTTGTTTAACGCCCTGGTCAAGGCCCGCGCGTATGCCGCCAACCAGTTGTTTGCGACCCTCGACACGACCACTCGCCAGCTTTACCTCGGTGAGGTCGGTCGAATGGTGTCGTTGTCAGATACGGTTGGTTTCATTCGTGATTTGCCTCACGGATTGATTGATGCATTTCAAGCGACTCTGCAAGAAGCAGTAGATGCCGATTTACTGCTTCACGTGGTTGATTTCTCCAGTCCGAATCATTTGGAACAAATAGCTCAGGTGCAGCGAGTGTTAGCCGAGATCGGTGCATCCGACATCCCACAATTGCTAGTATTCAACAAGCTTGATGCGGTTACAGAAGATGGGCAACCCATGCTGATGCAGGACACCTATGACCTCGAAGGACTGCAAACACCAAGGGTGTTCATCAGTGCCCAACGTGGAACGGGCTTGACGGCGCTCAGGCAACTATTGGTTGATCAGGTCAGGGTAGCCCATTTGTCTTCTGACCCTAATGCGCATTTCCCTCAAAGCCGTGAGGCCGAGACCTGATTCGGCACAATCCATACCTAATACACAAGAGCTGACTCGATGAAACTATCAATTTCCACCTTTAGCCTGGCTTGGCTACCGCAACGCCTGAGGGGTATGTTTAATCTTAACGACCCGCGCTGGGGCCGCAGTGATGACAAGCCTGATGCCGCTTCCGGGAGCGGAAATCCCGACGAAAAGACACCAGATCGACCCACACCGGCCCCAGAAGACCGTGCGCCACGGCGTAACCCCACGCAAGGCCCGCCTGATCTGGACGAGCTTTGGCGTGACTTTAACCGTAAGTTGGGAGGTTTGTTTGGCAACGTCAAGAAAAGTGGTCGGGGCCAACCACCAACTGGTGGCGGTGGAGGGTTTCAGCCTGATATGAAAAGTGCGGGTATTGGCGTCGGCTTGGTGGTGGCCGTTGCGGTCATGATCTGGTTGGGCACTGGCTTTTTCATTGTGCAAGAGGGTCAACAGGCCGTCATTACGCAGTTTGGCAAGTACAACTCCACAGTCGGCGCCGGCTTCAATTGGCGCTTGCCCTATCCAATTCAAAGACACGAACTGATATTTGTGACACAAATCCGCTCAGTGGATGTGGGGCGTGACACGATCATTAAGGCTACGGGCCTGCGTGAGTCGGCCATGCTGACCGAAGACGAAAACATTGTTGAAATCAAGTTTGCTGTGCAGTACCGCTTGAACGACGCCAGGGCATATCTCTTTGAAAGCAAGAACCCGACCGACGCGGTAGTGCAAGCTGCGGAAACCGCCGTTCGAGAAGTTGTTGGCAAAATGAAAATGGACAGTGCTCTGTCAGACGAGCGGGATCAAATTGCGCCACGGGTGCGGGCTTTAATGCAAAAAATTCTAGACCGTTACAAAGTTGGCATTGAGGTTGTAGGTATCAACCTCCAACAGGGGGGTGTTCGTCCCCCAGAGCAGGTTCAGGCGGCATTTGATGATGTGCTTAAAGCTGGACAAGAACGTGAGCGTGCCAAGAACGAAGCGCAAGCTTATGCCAACGACGTGGTTCCACGTGCGGTAGGTGCTGCATCGCGTCTCAAGGAAGAGGCGGATGCCTATAAGGCCCGCATCGTTGCGCAAGCTCAAGGTGATTCCCAGCGGTTCAAGTCTGTTTTGGCAGAGTATCAGAAGGCACCTCAGGTTACCCGTGACCGTATGTATATTGATGCCATGCAGCAGATCTACAGCAATGTCACCAAGGTGATGGTCGACTCAAAACAGGGCTCGAACCTTTTGTACCTGCCGCTCGACAAATTGATCAAGATGTCAGGGCAGGTTGCTGATGAAACAGCAGCACTCGTCCCTGCACCTCTCGCTGCAACACCGTCAGCAGTCTCCACAACGGGCAACAGCGGTCTCGCCGCTAAAGACGCCCGGACCCGCGATGCCGCACGAGATCGCACCCGTGAAACCCGATAGGAGCTACGCATGAACCGGCTGGGATTTATTTTTTCAAGTATTCTTTTTGCGCTGGCGATCGCCAGTTCAACCCTCTTTGTTGTCGACCAACGCCAGTTTGGCGTGGTGCTGGCGCTGGGGCAAATCAAGGAAGTCATTACTGAGCCTGGCTTGAACTTCAAGCTTCCGCCACCCTTTCAAAACGTTTCTTACATTGACAAGCGCCTGTTGACACTGGACAGCACTGACAACGAGCCCATGTTGACTGCCGAAAAGCAGCGTGTGGTGATTGACTGGTATGTGCGTTGGCGTATCTCCGAGCCGACTGAGTACATCCGTAACGTTGGCACGACTGAAGCAGCAGGTGCAAGCCAACTCAATCGCGTGGTTCGGAATGCGTTTCAGGAAGAAATCAACAAGCGAACTGTGAAAGAGTTGCTCTCCGTGAAGCGGGAAGCGCTAATGGAAGATGTCAAAGGCGAGGTGCTCGCTCAGGTGCGTGGTGCCAAACCTTGGGGTGTAGACGTGATTGATGTCCGTATCACCCGAGTGGATTATGTTGATGCCATTACTGAGTCGGTTTACCGCCGTATGGAAGCTGAGCGTAAGCGGGTGGCTAACGAACTGCGGTCAACCGGAGCGGCAGAGGGTGAAAAAATCCGTGCTGATGCCGACCGACAACGAGAGGTTGCGGTTGCCAATGCTTACAGGGACGCACAGAAATACAAGGGTGAGGGTGATGCGGAGGCGGCCCGCTTGTATGCCGAAGCGTTTGGACGTGACCCCCAGTTCGCACAGTTTTACCGCAGTCTTGATGCCTATAAGGCATCGTTCGCCTCAAAGAACGACGTGATGGTGGTTGACCCCGCCAGCTCAGAGTTTTTTAAGGCGATGCGCGGTAGCCAGGCGGTCAGCGCCCCCCCAAAAAAATAGGGAGGAGACAGTTGGACGGCACAACGTTTTGGCTTGTCATGGCGTTTGTGCTGGTGATTGAAGGTTTTATGCCTTTTGTGTCGCCCGGTACATGGCGAAAAACCTTCATGCAGATATTGCAACTCAGCGATGGTCAGTTGCGTTTTTTTGGATTGGCCAGCATGTTGGTGGGCCTGGCGGTGATTTGGTCTGTGACTTGAGTCAATGCGCCTGTTTAGCCCGGTAAAATCACGGTTTTAACAGCCCACCAAAAAATCACATGTCTGCTTGGGTCCTCCCGGATCACATCGCCGATGTTTTGCCGTCCGAAGCGCGGCACATCGAAGAATTACGTCGAGATTTGTTGGACATGGCGCGCTGCTATGGCTACGAATTGGTTATGCCGCCGCTACTTGAGCACCTTGAGTCTTTGCTCTCGGGATCAGGTGAAGCACTTGACCTGCAAACTTTTAAACTCGTTGATCAACTCTCCGGCCGCATGATGGGGTTGCGGGCCGACAGTACGCCACAGGTTGCACGCATTGATGCCCATTTGCTCAATCGCGCTGGGGTCACCCGCCTGTGTTACTGCGGACCGGTGCTGCACACGCGCCCCGGCGCACCTCATGCCACCCGCGAGCCACTGCAATTTGGGGCAGAAATCTATGGCCATGCCGGCTTGGAAGCTGACATTGAGGTCTTGACATTGGCACTTGGCTGCTTGCGCGCCGCCAAGCTGCAAAATCCCAGCATCGATTTGGCCGATGCACGGTTGGTCAAGGTGCTTCTTTCTGGTGTCACCATTAGTACGCTTCGCCTGAGCCAGTTGCACGCTGCGCTGGCTGCCAAAGACAGCCCAGAGTTGCGATTTCTCACTACTGATCTGCCCTCACACGTTCGTCAAGGCCTGTTAGCTCTTGTTGGACTGTATGGCGACAAAAAAGTATTGATTGAGGCTGAGAAACTGCTGCCGCCCCTGCCAGGTGTTCATGAGGCGCTGCAAAATTTAAAGCGACTGGCGGATCACCTGCAAGACGTGAATGTCACCTTTGACCTGGCTGATTTACGTGGATACGCGTATTACACCGGTGCACGGTTTGCCATTTACGCGCCGGGCGCCAGTGATGCATTGGTACGCGGTGGCCGGTATGACGAGGTAGGTGCTGTGTTTGGACGCAACCGACCCGCTGCCGGTTTCAGCATGGACATCAAGGCCTTGGTCAGCGTAGTTAGCTTCAGGCCGTTGCAGGCTGCCATTCGTGCACCCTGGCGTGACGATGCCGGTTTAAACGCAGCCATTGCCTCACTGCGTTCTCGCGGTGAAATTGTGGTGTGTGAGTTGCCTGGGCATGACAGTGAGGTTGATGAATTCCTGTGTGATCGCGAACTCATTGAAGTCGCTGGCCACTGGGTTGTGCAAGCCGTGAATTGAAACATAAAAGCGAAGTTAAAAATGACTGCTATCAAAGGACGTAATGTTGTTGTTGTCGGCACCCAGTGGGGTGACGAGGGCAAGGGCAAACTGGTTGACTGGTTGACCGAAAGCGCACAAGGCGTGGTTCGTTTTCAGGGCGGCCACAACGCGGGCCACACCTTGGTCATCAACGGTGTAAAAACAGCGTTGCACCTGATTCCAAGTGGCATCATGCGCCCCGGAGTCAAGTGTTATATCGGCAACGGCGTGGTGTTGTCGGCGGCCAAGCTGTTTGAAGAAATTGCCGGGCTTGAAAAGGTGGGGGTTGATGTGCGTTCGCGTTTGCGTGTCAGCGAAGCCTGCCCCTTGATCTTACCTTTCCATGCCGCGCTGGATGTGGCCCGCGAATCCGCTCGTGAAAAGGGCGGAAGCGAGAAAATTGGCACCACAGGCAGAGGCATCGGGCCCGCCTACGAGGACAAAATCGCGAGACGAGCCCTGCGCGTCCAAGACCTCAAGTTTCCGGAACGTTTTGCCGACAAGCTGCGTGAGTTGCTGACGTTGCATAATCATGTATTGACCACTTTTTTAGGTGCCAAAGCCTTTGATTTTGGTCCCGCTCTGGCCCCCTACATAAAGGACGGCGAAGTCCAGTTTCAGGCGGTTTATGACGAGGCGATGCGCCATGCAGAGCTGCTCAAGCCCATGATGGCCGATGTTTCCCGCGAGTTGAACGATGCCCACATCAAAGGCGAGAACCTGTTGTTTGAAGGTGCACAAGGCACCCTGCTTGATGTGGATCACGGCACTTATCCGTTTGTGACTTCAAGCAACTGCGTGGCTGGCAATGCCGCTGCCGGTGCCGGTGTTGGACCCAACCTGCTGCACTACATTTTGGGCATCACCAAGGCTTACTGCACACGGGTAGGCGGTGGCCCGTTTCCGACCGAACTGGAGTGGGAGGTCGAAGGCACACCGGGCTGGCACATGAGCACAGTAGGCGCTGAAAAAGGCGTGACCACCGGGCGCAGCCGCCGGTGTGGCTGGTTTGACGCGGCCCTGCTCAAGCGCTCGGCCCAGGTCAATGGCTTGACAGGCCTGTGCATCACCAAATTGGATGTGCTTGACGGCCTCAAGGAGCTTAAGCTGTGCACTGGTTATGAGTTGGACGGTGCATTGACCGATATTTTGCCCATGGGTGCGGATGACATTGCCCGCTGCAAGCCCATTTACGAAACCATGGAAGGCTGGACGGACTGCACTGTGGGCGTGACGCAATACGATAAATTGCCCACAGCAGCCCGTTTGTACTTGCAGCGCATCGAGCAGGTCACCGGTGTGCCCATTCACGTGGTGTCAACCAGTCCAGACCGTGACCACACCATCATGATGCGTCACCCTTTTCTGGCGGACTAATTTTCTGATGAAATAGGGCAGAAGTCCTTTTCAGCTGAGCTTTGATAGCTATTATTATAGGAGCAACCCGATGTTGACGGAAGATGGCAAACACCTGTACGTGAGTTATGACGAATACCACAATCTGATTGAAAAACTGGCCATCAAGGTTTTTCAGTCGGGCTGGGAATTTGACACCATTCTGTGTCTTGCGCGCGGTGGCATGCGCCCGGGTGACATTCTCTCGCGGGTGTTCAACAAACCTCTGGCCATCATGTCCACCAGTTCATACCGCTCCGATGCGGGTACCGTGCAAGGCAATCTGGATATTGCGCATTACATCACCACCCCAAAGGGCGAGATCGCCGGACGGGTGTTGTTGGTCGATGACTTGGCGGACTCCGGGCATACGCTGAATGCGGTCATCAACCAGCTTAAGCACAACTACAAACCCATTACCGAGCTGCGCAGTGCGGTGATCTGGACAAAGGCCGTGTCCACCTTCACGCCGGACTATTGTGTTGACTACTTGCCGACCAACCCGTGGATTCACCAGCCCTTTGAGAGTTATGACAGCCTGCGCCCGGAGCAGCTCATTGCCAAGTGGAGCGTCTGAGGCCAAGCCCTGACTGACATGGCAGATATCAACACCACACTTATTCACCACCCGTACCAGCCACCTGCTGGGTTTGCCGCACCCCAACCCGGGGTTTTTAAGGCCTCCACCGTGTTTTTCCCCGACGTGGCCGCAATGCGGCATTTTGAGTGGAAAGACAAGACTGCCTACACCTATGGACTGCACGGCACCCCCACCAGCTACACCTTGGAAGAGCGCCTGTGCACGCTTGAAGGCGGCGGACAGTGCCTGTTGGTTCCCAGTGGTCTTGCAGCCATTGCCACGGTGGCGATGGCGTTGTTGCGCTCGGGCGATGAAGTTCTGATACCGGATAACGCTTACGGGCCGTCCAAGGCTTTGGCAGAGGGTGAACTTCAGCATTGGGGCATCACCCACCGTTACTTTGACCCGATGAATCCGGCTGACCTGGCTGCCAAAATAACGGCGCAAACCCGTTTGGTTTGGCTGGAAGCAGCAGGTTCGGTGACGCTTGAGTTTCCAGACCTGTGTGAACAGGTTCGCATTTGCAAGGCAGCGGGTGTCCTTTGCGCGCTTGACAATACTTGGGGTGCCGGGCTGGCGTTCAAGCCCTTTGATTTGGTGCCAGGCAGCACCGCAATGCTGGGCGTTGATGTTTCTGTGCACGCTTTGACCAAGTACCCCAGCGGGGGGGGGGACGTGCTAATGGGCAGCGTGATCACGCGTGACAATACCTTGCACATGCGGCTCAAGTTATGCCACATGCGTTTGGGCTTGGGTGTGGGCTCCAATGATGTCGAGGCCATTCTGAGAGGTTTGCCCAGCCTGGCTTTGCGTTACCGCACGCACGATGACAGCACGCGGGAATTGGCACAATGGTGTCAGCAGCGCGGCGAATTTGCACAGGTGTTGCATCCCGCCCTGGCACAGTCCCCAGGTCATGCGCACTGGCAAGCTCTGTGTGGAAACGCTTTGGGTGGTGCGGCAGGTTTGTTTAGCGTGGTGGTGCAACCCGGTTATAGCCAACAGCAGGTGGATACTTTTTGCAACGGCTTGCAACTGTTCAAAATTGGCTACAGTTGGGGTGGTCCGATCAGCTTGGTTATGCCTTATGAATTGGCCAGCATGCGCAACAACTGGCCAGCCCATCTTCAACGCGGCACACTCGTGCGTTTTTCAATAGGCCTTGAAACGGCTGCTGACCTACAGGCTGATCTGTTGCAGGCGCTGTACGCAGCCTTTACCTCAGCTGGCGGGTAAAATCGTACCCTTAACTTGAAAGCACACCTTGGCAACACCTAATTACGGCTACGAAAAACGTCAGAAAGAACTGGCAAAGAAGAAAAAGAAAGAGGAAAAACTCAAAGAGAAAGCCCATCGCAAGACAGGCGAGGGCACTGGTGAAACGGGCGACACCGATGCAGCAGGTGAAGATGGCGCGCAGGTACCCGCACCCGACAGCAATACCTGACGTCAAACCCGCGCCAATACTGCTGCAAACCCACAGCAGTGGCCCCAGCGCCCCAGGCAGTCCGGCAGTCTGGGGCTTTTTACATTGAGGGGTAAATCGCCACCAATTTTTGGCTTAAATCTGCCATAGCGCCCATGGAACGGTCACCAGGCGCTATATTTTGTGCAGTCCCTGACTGCACAAAATTGCGCCGCAATGATTGCAAATAAGCCGGGTCGTAATGTTGGGTAAGAAGCTCCAGAACCACCGGCGCAAACTCACCTGCCCGCGCCTGCGCCTGCCAACCTTCCACCACACCCCGACCCTTGAGCGGTATGAGTACAGCCAAACGGTTACAAAAGTAGGGCACGTCCTGCACCAGGTAGTCATAGTCTTCCAGAAGCAAGGCAACACGTTCGGTGTCGGGCAGCTGAAGGTTCAGGCATGGACTGGCTCGCATGGCATCCATCAAGGCCACGGGCACAGCCAGGTTGCCAACCTTTTTGCTCTCGCTCTCAACAAACACGGGGCTGTTGGCATTGAAGTTGCGCAACTTGTTCCAGACCAGTGTGTCAAACCGTTTTTGCGTTGGCTGGTTCAGGCCCGGAATGGCCCCCAGCACCGAACTGCGGTGGTTAGCCAGAGCTTCCAGGTCAAGCACCTGTGCGCCCTGGGCCGCTAGCGCCTGCAGCAACCTGGTTTTGCCACTGCCGGTAGGCCCACACACCACCTGAAACCGCAGGCCTTCCACCCGTTGGGATGTGTCTTGCACCACTGCGGCCCGAAACGCCTTGTAGCCGCCTTCCAACAAAGTGACTCTAAAGCCGATCTGACTCAAAATCAAGGACAAAGAGCCGCTGCGCTGGCCACCACGCCAGCAGTAGGCCAATGGCTTCCAGTCCTTTGGTTTGTCAATCACCGCACGCTCAATGTGCGCCGCAATGTTGCGCGCTGCCATGGCCGCACCGCGCTTGCGGGCTTCAAATGAGTTGACCTGTTTGTACAGGGTGCCGATCTCTGCGCGTTGTGCGTTGTTCAGCGTTGGCCAGTTCACTGCATCTGGCAGGTGGTCTTCGGAAAACTCCGCCTCACTTCGTGCATCAATGACGGCATCAAATTCAGAGAGACGTCCCAGCGCCTCCACCGCGTTCATAGGGATCAGGCTCATTTAAGTCCTTTTTTAAGTTCAGGCCACACATTGGCCAGGATCAGCGGCTGCGCCTCTTCCGTGGGGTGGATACGGTCAGCCTGAAACCATTTCAAGCTGTCAGGTGCGTCTGAAATGCCCTTCAGCATGAGCGGAACCAATGCAGCACCAGTTGATTTGGCCACATCGGCATACATGCCCGTAAAACGCGAGCCGTAGTCACGTCCGTAGTTTGGAGGCACCTGCATGCCGACCAGCAGCACGCGGGCCCCTGATTTTTGTACCTGCCGGGTCATTGCCAGCAAGTTTTCTTGGGTGAGCGCAAGCGGCAAGCCGCGCAGCGCATCGTTGCCGCCCAACTCTATGACCACCAGGCTTGGCCGGTGACTAGCCAGCAAGGGCCCCAACCGGGTTCGTCCGCCAGAGGTCGTGTCGCCACTGATGCTGGCATTGATGACTGTGGCGGCATTTTTTTCTTCGCGTAAGTTGGCCTCCAGCAATGCGACCCAGCCCGTGCCGCGTTTGAGCCCGTATTCGGCACTCAGGGAGTCACCCAGAACCAGCACACGGACAGAGGACGGCTTGGGCGTTGCCGCAGCTGCTGAGGTCGCGTTCAACCCCACAAGCGCCAGCCCCAGGGTGAGCAAGATACAGTCACGGCGTTTATGACCTTGTTGTTTGGAAAAGAAATTCATGTCTGATTGCATTATTTCGGTAGAGCATGTGTTTAAAAGTGTGACCGACTCCACCGGTACGCTGGCCATTTTGCGTGATATTGATTTTTCCCTGGCAGCTAGGGAAACAGTGGCTATTGTCGGTGCGTCGGGCTCAGGCAAAAGCACATTGCTGTCCATCATTGCGGGTCTTGACACGCCCAGTAGCGGAACCGTGCGGCTGGCGGGGCAGGATATTTTTGCCATTGACGAAGATGCCCGCGCTGCCTTGCGGGCCGAAAAAGTTGGTTTTGTGTTTCAGAGTTTTCAGTTGCTTGGCAATTTGACCGCCCTTGAAAACGTGATGTTGCCCATGGAACTGGCCGGAAGGCGTGATGCCAGACACGCGGCCACCGAGATGTTGGCTCGTGTTGGCTTGTCGCAACGGCTGCGGGCTTACCCCAAGGTGCTTTCAGGTGGTGAGCAACAGCGAGTGGCGCTGGCCCGCGCCTTCGTGGTGCAACCGGCGTTGCTGTTGGCCGACGAGCCAACCGGTAGTCTGGACTTTGCCACTGGAGAGAAGGTGATGGAACTGATGTTTGACCTGAACCGTGAGCTGGGTACCACTCTGGCCTTGGTCACCCATGACCGTGCCATTGCTGCACGCTGCCAGCGGGCCATCACCATCGAGGCTGGTTGCATCGTCTAAACCTTTAGGGCTGCACCGATAATCGGGGCATGTCTACCCCCAAAACCTTGTTTGGCTTTCATGCCCTGGGTGTGCGTCTCAAGACCGCACCCGAATCGATTATTGAAATCTACGTTGACCCGAGCCGTCGCGATGCCCGCATGCGCCAATTTGTGGAGCGCGTGCAAGAGGCCGGTGTGCGCTTGCTGGAGGCCGACGGCGTTCGCTTGGCCCGCCTGTGTGGTAGCCACGGCCACCAAGGCGTGGCTGCCCGTGTGAACCAGATTGCGCAGGTGCATTCGCTTGACGAACTGCTCGAAAACCTGGAAGCCGCCAACACCGATTTGCCCGAGGCAGAACGGGACCAGCCCCTGATTTTGGTGCTGGATGGTGTGACTGATCCGCACAACCTGGGTGCCTGCCTGCGTGTGGCCGATGGTGCGGGAGTGCACGCCGTCATTGCGCCCAAAGACCACGCAGCAGGCATCAATGCCACGGTGGCCAAGGTGGCCAGCGGCGCGGCAGAAACGGTGCCGTACTTCATGGTCACCAACCTAGCCCGCACCTTGAACGAACTCAAAGAGCGCAACATCTGGGTGATCGGCACCAGCGACCAGGCCACACAAACCCTTTACCAGGCTGACCTGAAGGGTCCGGTGGCACTGGTGCTGGGGGCTGAGGGGGACGGCATGCGCCAACTCACCGCCAAAACCTGTGACCAGTTGGTCAGCATTCCGATGCGCGGCGCTGTTGAAAGTCTGAACGTGTCCGTGGCCAGTGGCGTGTGCTTGTACGAAGCCCTGCGCCAGCGCAGCGCCAAGGTTGCCTGATACTTGAACGATTCACGCGTAACAGAATTGAAGAAATCTCCATGATAACTATCAAATTAAGAGCATTAAATACCCTACTGGTAAGCACCATAGCCCTTTTTCTTCTAAATGGGTGCACCCAGGAGCAGCAGAACAAGATCAGCCGTGACATTCAGAACTGGACCGGCACCAATGGCGTTCTGGAGTTCTATGCGGGTGATAAAGTGGCGCGCCGATTTCTCAAAATCGACAAACTCTCCACTGCCATGGGCACGCAAGATGGTGCGCCACGCCCTTACCGCTATGGCTATGGTGTGCTCGATGAAAACCTGAATTTCATCGCGGACCCCAGCGAGAAAAAGGTCTACTTTGAGATCAGCGATTTCGGCTCGAACTACCTGTTTTTTGAAAATCCCCGCTAACGGGCTTCCAACTGACAAAAAAAAGCGGCATGAGCCGCTTTTTTTCTGAAAGAGGAAGGTAAATACAGCCAACGGACATTGTTGTTATGCAGGCGTTCTATTCAGACCAGTTCGTATTGGTGCTGCCGCAAGGGCATCGGTTTCCCATGGCAAAGTACGCCATGCTTCGGGACGGCATCACGCAGCTATTGCCGCAAGTGACGTTGTACGAGGCCCCAGCGGCGACAGACGGTCAGCTGGCCCTAGTACACACACCGACTTTTGTTGAGGCGGTGACCAGTGGCAACATCAGTGCCACTGCCATGCGCGAAATTGGTTTTCCATGGAGCCCGATGATGGCCGAGCGCGCCAGACGTTCCGTCGGCGCCACTATCTCGGCGGTGACCTGTGCCCTCCGTTCGGGTGTTGCCGCCAATCTGGCTGGTGGAACGCACCATTCCTATGCCGACAAGGGGGGTGGCTTTTGTGTGTTCAATGATGTGGCGGTTGCCGCCAGAATGGCCCAGGCCGAGTGGCGACGGGTTCATTTGCAGCCTTTGACCGTGGCCGTTGTTGATCTGGATGTTCACCAGGGCAATGGCACTGCCCGAATTTTCCAGGGGGACAAAAGTGTGTTTACCTTGTCACTGCATGGCGAGAAAAACTTTCCGTTTCGCAAAGAGATCGGCGACCTTGACATTGCTCTGGCCGATGGATGCAACGATTCGGAATACCTTGCAGCGCTGGATCTGGCACTGGCTGAACTCGCGAATCGGTTTGATCCCGGTTTGGTGATCTATTTGGCAGGCGCAGATCCGTTTGAGGGCGACCGGTTAGGGCGACTGAAGCTGTCCGCTGACGGACTGGAAGCCCGTGACCGTCGGGTGTTCGACTGGTGTTTTTCTAGACGCATTCCGGTGGCCTTCGTGATGGCGGGAGGTTACGGCCAGGAGATCGAAGAAACCGTAGGTATTCAGATCATGACCTACCGGGTGGCCTTGTCGTACTGGCAGCGTTGGCAACAACGCCTGTAGATTGCGGGGTTGCAACTGCCGCGCGGTGGGTTGAAATAATTCTCAGGGCCCGAGGGTGAATTTCACAAGACTGGCCGGCCCAAGTGTTCCACAATGACCCTGTTGCAAGAACCACAAGACAGGAGATGACCTATGAGCCCCACTGGAATGACCCGCCGAACCTACCCCGATAAACCGACCGATGTGTACCTTTTTGCCACCTGTCTGGTGGATCAATTTGCACCGCAAGCTGGCCTTGACACGGTGAACCTGTTGGAGCGCGAAGGCATTCGCGTCCATTACCCGGATGCGCAGACGTGTTGTGGGCAGCCGGCACACAGCAGCGGTTATCCAGACGAGGCTCGGTCAGTGGCATTGGCACAGTTGAATTTGTTTGTCGAACCTTGGCCGGTGGTGGTGCCATCAGGGTCATGTGGCGGCATGATGCGCACCCATTACCCGCACCTGTTTGCGAACGATCCGGCCTTGCACGCCAAGGCCGTTGCGTTGGCTGAACGGGTATTTGAACTGAGTGAATTTTTAGTTCATGTGGTGAATTTCAACCACCCGGATCAAGGCGCGCCTTGCACCATTGCCCTTCATACTTCATGCCATGCGCGTCGTCAGATGGGTGTGCATGACACCAGCTCAGCTTTGCTTGACAGCCTGGATCAGGTGCAGGTTCTGGAGCAGGTGCGTATTGAAGAATGTTGTGGTTTTGGCGGCACTTTTGCCTTGTTGTACCCGGATATTTCTGAGGCCATCGTGACCGACAAGGTGGCCAGCATCAAGGGTACGGGTGCCCAATGCGTGGTCAGTGCCGATTGTGGCTGCCTGCTGAACATCACTGGCAGGGCTGCCAAACAGGATGAACTGGCCGGTTGCAGTGTGCCAAGCTTACCCGGTGAGCATTTGGCAAGTTTTTTGTGGCGGCGCACCAGCGGGAGTGAAGCATGAACGCGCGCGAGCAAATCATGGGCCGTTTGCACAAGGCCAACGTCACCACACAGCCTGTTTTACCCGATGTTTCCGGCTGGTTTAACGACCACCGCAGGGACGAGGACGTGGTGCAACGCACAGTTCGGCTGCGCACAGCACTGGAAGCTGTGCACACTGAAATTCATGACGTGACACCCGACAACTGGACTGCTGTGCTGTTAAAAGTAGCCGCCAGCAAAGGCTTGCGTCAAGTGCTGGTGGGCGCAGACACCCCTCATGGCGCGCAATTGCAGTCTTGCCAGACGGGTGATTTGCAATTGATTCCCTATGCGCAACCGATTGACACCTGGCGCGATTTACTGTTTGACGGTGTGGATGCTGCACTGACCCTGGCACGCGGTGCCGTGGCTGAAACCGGGAGCATTGTTTTGTGGCCCACCCCAAGTGAGCCACGGTTGATGTCTTTGGTGCCGTCGCTGCATTTTGTGCTGCTGGATGTGGACACCATTCACTCTGACCTGTTTTCTGTGATGACTTCAGAAGGCTGGAATCAAGGCATGCCCACCAATGCCGTGTTGATCTGCGGACCATCGAAAACGGCCGACATTCAACAAACCCTGGCATATGGTGCACATGGCCCAAGGGAGCTTGTGGTGTTGTTGCGTAAAAATTCAGGGAGTGCAGCATGAGCAAAGTCATTCAAATTCACCCCGCCAAAGACTTTAAGGCGCGCAGCAAACTGGTCTTGGACAACGTTGGCCAGCGGAAAAATTTCCGTGGCGCAATGGACTTTTTGCAGGCCAAACGGCGTGCCCAGTTTACCGATGACGATGAATTGCAGGGGTTGCGCGAGTTGGGTGCCTCCATTCGGCGCTACAGCCTGGCAAACCTGCCCCGTTTGTTGGAGCAACTCGAAGCCAAGTTGACTGTCAATGGCGTGCAAGTCCATTGGGCTCAAAATGGCGCGGAGGCCAACGCCATTGCCTTGCAGATTGCACAACGGGTGAATGCAAAACACATCATCAAAGGCAAGTCGATGGTGAGCGAGGAAATTGGCTTTAACCATGCCATGGAAGCCGCAGGTATTGAGGCTTTTGAGTCTGACATGGGTGAATACATCGTGCAACTCGCAGGTGAAGCTCCGTCGCACATCATCATGCCAGCGATTCACAAAACCAAGCAGGAAATCGCCCAATTGTTTGCTGACGAGGTACCAGGGGTAACCTATACCGAAGACGTCGATGCCCTGATTCAGATTGGGCGCCGCGTGTTGCGCCGCAAGTTTGCAGATGCCGATATTGGGCTCTCAGGTGTAAATTTTGCAGTCGCCGAAACAGGCACCTTGTGCCTTGTCGAGAACGAAGGCAATGGCCGCATGTGCACCACGGTGCCACGGGTGCACATTGCCATCACCGGGATTGAAAAGGTGGTGGAAAAACTTGAACACTTGCCGCCACTGTTAAGCCTTCTGACGCGCTCCGCTACCGGTCAGTCGGTCACGACCTACGTCAACATGATCAGTGGGCCGCGCAAACCCGGTGAAAAGGATGGCCCGCAAGAGGTACACCTGATTTTGCTGGACAACGGCCGCACCCAGGCCTATGCCGACGATGAATTGCGCGCCACACTGCAATGTATTCGTTGCGGCGCCTGCATGAACCATTGCCCGGTGTACGCGCGTATTGGTGGTCACGCCTATGGCACTACTTACCCAGGGCCGATTGGTGCCATCATTTCACCCCACATGCTGGGTCTGGAGGCCACTTACCCGTTGGCCTTTGCCTCGACCCTGTGTGGTGCGTGCAACGAGGTGTGTCCTGTCAAAATTCCGATCACCGACATCTTGGTGCGCCTGCGCAGTGAGGCCCAGGCCAAGCCAGACACCGAAGAGGCTACCCTGCGCGGCAGTGGTGCGGCGCGCACCTTGGCCGTGGCGACAGTGTGGAGCATGTGGTCGCAGGTTTACAGCAAATCAGGGCTCTACAAACTGGCCTCCTGGTTCATGAGTCGGGGCCGTTCGTTGTCGCCGTCGGAACAAGGTGCCTGGACGCGCAGTCGCACGCCATTGACTCCCGCCCCCAAGCGTTTGCGAGATTTGATGAAAGACCGCAAGCCCTAAATTGTTTCTGGATTCACTCGCGAGTCCTGTTTGCACAGGCAAAATTGGGGCCATGAGCCCATCACACCATCAGCCCTCGGTTAGGTCCAATCCACAGGCAGAAATGCGCAGCGCGTACCGCGTGTTTCGCAGCATCGGCACCCGCTGGATGGACAACGATGCCTACGGGCATGTTAATAACGTGGTCTATTACAGTTGGTTTGACACCGCCGTGAACGCCTACTTGGTCGAGCAAGGGGTGCTTGACATCGCGCATGGGCCAACCATTGGCTTGGTTATAGAGACCCAGTGCAACTACTTTGCGCCACTGGCCTTTCCGCAAGTGGTCGACGCTGGCATTCGGGTGGCGCGTATTGGCACGTCCAGCGTGCGTTATGAGGTTGGCCTTTTTGCACAGGATGACGACCTCACGGCCGCCAAAGGCCACTTCATTCATGTTTATGTCGACAGGCAGTCGCGTCGGCCTGCACCTTTGCCCGACCCATTCAAACGCATTCTGGAGACCCTTTTATGACTGAACCTCACGCTTTTGACGCAGTGGCAGCGGTTGATGCCGCTATCACGTCACGCATGTCTACGCGCGCGTTCACCCAGCAGGCTGTCCCGCACGACACGCTCAAGGAGATCTTGCAAGTGGCCAGCAGAGCCCCATCGGGCACCAACACCCAGCCATGGAAGGTGTATGTGTTGACGGGCAATAGCCGTCAAAGCCTGGTCGACAAGGTGTGCTCCGCGCATGATGCGGTGCGCGCCAACCCCGCTCTGGCCGCCGAGTACACCGAAGCCTACGACTACTACCCCGAAAAATGGGTGAGCCCCTACATTGACCGTCGCCGTGAAAATGGCTGGAGTCTTTACGGGCTGCTTGGCATTGGCAAGGGCGACAAGGACAAGATGCACTTCCAGCATCAACGCAACTACCGCTTCTTTGACGCCCCTGTGGGTCTGATGTTCACCATTGACCGTGTTATGGGGCGAGGATCTCTACTGGACTACGGCATGTTCATTCAGAGCGTGATGGTTGCTGCACGTGCCCGTGGTTTGGACACCTGCCCGCAAGCCGCATGGAACGGGTTCGCTAGCATCATCTTGCCGCACATTGGCGCGGGCGGCAACGAAATGCTGGTCTGTGGAATGGCATTGGGTTACGCGGATCCCACTGACGTGGTCAACACCTTCCGCACACCGAGGGTTGCTGTCGATGAATTTACCCATTGGCTGGCGTAAGGCGTCGTCAATATATATTTGCCACTCCGGTATTTTTTTAATTTAGGTTAGAAAATGGTGGGTCGTTCAGGGGTTCAATAAAAAGAATTTTCCGTTAAGGAGTTACCGATGCGTACCGACATGTTTCAGCAATCCCTGGAAGACCTTAATGGGTCGACTGCGGACATTGAAGCTTCCGCTTTGATTTCAACCGATGGCTTGATGATTGCATCGGCATTGCCCCATGGCATGGACGAAGATCGCATTGGTGCGATGTCTGCCGCCTTGTTGTCTCTGGGTGAGCGTACCGCACGTGAACTCGCGCGCGGTTCACTTGAGCGGGTGCTGATTCAGGGCGAACGTGGCTATGTCATCATGAGTTCGGCCGGTCCGGAGGCTGTGTTGACAGTTTTGGCCAAATCCAATGCGAAGTTGGGCTTGATCTTTCTGGACATCAAGCGGGCAGCCGTCACGCTGTCCAAGTTGATTTGATGGAGTGCACCATGGGGCTTACTGACATGTCTCTACCGGCAGCACCATCGGAAAAATGCACACTAACCTATACCGACGGCAGCTCGCGTACCGTTTACACCACAGCCATGGAGGTGCCGTTTCCGCAGGGTCGTTTGATTGTGTCTCGGACTGACCTTGATGGCTTTATCACCCATGCCAACGACGCGTTTGTTGAAATGAGTGGTTACGCCCGTGACGAACTGATGGGGGCACCACACCATATTCTTCGCCACCCCGACATGCCAAAACTGGCGTTCAAAGGGCTTTGGGATGACGTTGCGGCGGGCAAAAAATGGCACGGCTATGTCAAGAACCTCCGTAAGGATGGGTCCTATTATTGGGTTTATGCCACAGCTGTACCCAATATTCGCAACGGTGCGATCGTGGGCTACACCTCGGTACGGCGCAAACCGTCACGCACCCGGATCAATGAGTTGATCCCCGTTTACCAGCAATGGCTTGCGCAGGAAAGGTCTGCACCATGACCGTCAATTTTTTGATCGCGCCTGATTTCTCGCCTGAGCGGTTTGCGGGTTGGCACATGCTCAACACCGCGTTGCAGCGGCGCTCGGGCATTCATTTGCACCTCATCACCCCGGCAAACGCGCATGAGCAAGCTGACATACTTGCGGCGGGCCAAGCTGATCTGGTGTATGCCAACCCTTTTGATGCCGTTGACATGATTCGTACACAGGGCTATGTGCCTTTTGGCCGGCCAGCACAACACTACGATGAGATGGTGATTGCAACTGGAATTGAGTCTGGCATCGGATGCATTGAGGACTTGAAACCAGGCTGCCGCATTGCCTTGACCAACAACCGTGATGTCAAGCTGATTGGATCGCGCCTGCTTGAACCGGCCGACTTGACAGAGTCGCTGGTGGAATGGGTCATGGTTGACAGCTACCAGGCCGCCGCACGCAAGGCACTCAAGGGTGAAGTGGAAGCCGCTTTCTTTCTGGCAGATGCCTTTGCGTCCTTGACCCGCATGACGCGCAGCCAATTGCGGGTGTTGGTGGAGAGTGCCATCAGTGACATTTCACACGTTTTGTTGGCTCACCCACGTCTGACAGCCGACCTGCCCACCGTGGCCAAGGTATTTTTTGACATGGGTCAGTCACCTGGTGATGCTGAACTGCTGGAAGCACTCGGACTACTCCAGGGTTTTGAACCTTTGTCGCAAGAAGAGGCGGAGTTCATGATTGACCTGATGGACACCTTGCTGGATTAAGGTGTGTAGCACCATGTTATCGTCTTCAGCCCTTGATGTGCCGGCTGCGCGGCGGGAGATGCGCCGTCAAGCGCGTGGCCTAAAACGCAATGCCGCCCAAGTGAATACACATTTGGCACGACTGCATGCTGCCTTGGAATTGCCAGGTTCGGAGCCAGTACAGGGCGCGTTGGCTGACCTGTTTGTCGCGTTTGACCAAACTCAGCCGGTGTTGAAACGCGCCGCTTTGGAGTTGGTCAAAACCCGCATGGCAGACCATGTGGTTCGGTGGTTTGTCGCACAAATTGATGCTCCCGCGATGGCCAGAATTACGCCCCTGGCAACCCGCTGGAGTGTACTGGCTACCCCCTCGGCAGACATTTCGACCCGTGCGCGGCGTTGCAGTGTGGACGACTCACGCTTGCTGGCTGCGCAAGTAGTGGTAGCCCATGCCCAGGGTGATCAAGAGGCACAGCAAGCCTTTTTTCACCACTGTGTCACCTGTCATGACAATCTGGCGTTCATGTTGGCCCGCCGGGCGTTGTTACGCACAGGCCCGACGCTTCCACCAGACTGGGACCAGGTCAGCCTGCAGCTTGAACAATCGATGGCAACGTCATGAACTTGTCGGTGGTTGGCCTGTCTGCGCGCGACGCGCAAGTGTTTGACTTGTTCATGGAGCGCAAACTTGGCACCTGGCGTTGGCAACATTTGGCCGCCAATCGCGATGCCAACCTTGGGGATTCCGAGTTGTTGCTGCTTGATTTGGCGGCTCATGGCTGGGCACAAGCCAGCGAGGCAGCCCTTGCACAAATGAAGCTGCTGGTTGCCGGGCGTTTTGTGGTGTTGCTGGTGTCTGGCCAGGACAGGACCTGGGCCGAGATGCCGGTAGCCCATCACAACAAGAACTGGGTCTGGTTGGCAAAACCTTACGGTACCGAGCAGATGCGTGTGGCCTTGACACGGGTTGCGACGA
>JBIJDQ010000606.1:0-2546 GCA_044344025.1 Rhodoferax sp. | reverse complement strand
CGTCGTCACGGCAGGTGCGGCAGCAACAGGGTCTTTCCAGGCGCTGATCGGGAAGTAAGCGAGGCGACGGAAGTCGAGTTCACGAAGTTCTTCCAGCACGGCGTTGACCGCCTCCATATTGCCGCGCTCGATGACGACAATCGGCGCATTCTTCGACAGATTGCCCAGTGCATTCTTGCCCTTGTCACCCTTCAGGTCATTAAGAGAAAGTTGAAGCACCTTGTTGCCGTTGGAGACGATGGTGTCCTTGCCCGGGGTGGTGTCGATCAGGATGAGGTTGCCCTTCTTTATGAAAGGTACTTCGGCCAGAAGTGGCTGCGCTTTCTGGTTCCAGCCGGGGATGCCATTAAAGTACACCCAAACGTCGGAATATCCCGCTTTTCTGGCGATCGCTGCGGAATCAGGTGACAGTGTGCACTCGCGCCCGGCGCAGTAGAAGATGACTTTGCCGGTCTTTGGAATGCCCAGTTTTTCGACACTGGCGGGGTCTTTCTGCAAAACATCCAGCGGCAAACTCGGTGCGCCTGGAATGTGGCCCGTAATGTATTTTCCGCCAGGACGGCTGTCCACCACCCAAACATCTTTGCCAATCAGTCCCTTTTCATAAAAGGTCACCATTTGGTCATTGGTGATTTCATCTGCCAGGGCCGCAACCTCAGCTGCATGAACGTTGACCAACCACGGTGTGGAAAGTGAAGCGACCGCTAAAGCGACGGCCAAAACAATGCGTTTCATCGTGAAACTCCTTAAAAATTGGATCCCACTTCAGTGAAACGCACATTACGCTGGTCGGGATCCCAGACCAGCGCATTGCGGTGGCTTAGCAGCCGGCAGTTTTCTTGAACGACTTACTGGTGTTCTTGGCGTCTTTTTCCCAGCGTGCGCGAATTTCGTCACCTTCAACAATGCGCTTGTCCTTGAACTTGTCCAGGGTCAGGTCGTCGGTGATGGTGAGCGTGGTGGTTGCGCCGGATTTGGTGTCTTTCAGGATGGCAGTGGCTGATTTTCCATCCGCAGCCATCGTGATCTTGGTGATGGGGCCAACCATCTTGCCTTCTTCAGCAAAGGCCGAAGCGGTGAAAGTGGCACCGGACAGGCCCAGCACAATCGTGGCGATCAGGGTTGAGATTTTGGCTTTCATGGTTTTTTCCTTCGTTAAATAATAATATTGTGATTAAAACTTTACGTCAAAGGTTGCGTAAATGTTGGTTGCGCTCTCTAACGGTGTGGTGGTCATCATCTGTCCTTTAACGTCTGACATGGCAATTGGTGCACCGACCCAGTTGTTGCTGCCGGTGTATTTGATGTCATAACGCTGCACGCCAAGACGGAAGAAGGCTTTGCTGAAGAACGAGGACAGCGGCATGCGGTCGAGTTCCTGAATCATGTAAGCCTCGTACACATCGCCGCGCACGCCCACTTTGGATGTCCACATGTCGTCTGCTGCCGGTGCAAACGTGATCCAGTCTTTGGAGCCGTTGTTGTATTCAAAGCCGAACATGGTTCTGGATGGCAAGTCATAACGCACGCCCAAAGCCACTGCGTTACCCGTCTTGCTGGTAGGGGCTTCGGGGTTGAAGAAGCCGCCTGTCATCAGGCCCTGGAACCCAAACTGTGCGGACACATTGTTGTTGGGGTGGGTCACGCTCATGCCCACATCGCCAAAGATGTGCAGGTTGCCGGGACCAACCTTCTTGAATGTGCTCATGAAGCCCACGCCGTACCAGTCGATGTCACCCAGGTTTGTCTTGGCAACGGTGTTGCCAAAATAAGTGTTGTTCATCGTGGGCGCATCAAAGATGTTCATGCCCCGATTCCATTGCAGCCAGACGCGCAGCGGGTCGGTGTCGATCGGGATGATGGCAATGCCCACCATGTCGGTATCCGCCAGCGAGTTGGTCGGTGTGTTGCGGAATCCGCTCTCGAAACCACGTCCGTAGCAGACCTTGGCATAGGCGCCAGGCAAGGAGTCAATCTCGGGTGCATAGCCCACGGTCATGCCGTCAAACGCGTAGTCGACCAGCAGTGACGGTGTGCCGCCATTGCCAGGGCGTGGAATATTGTTCTTGAGGTTGCTGGGCGCGCCGCCGGTGGAAGGGCGACGGCCAACAGAAAACCACATTTCCTGGTCGGCAATATTGCTCCAGGTGGCATAGACGCGGTCCACGTTCAGGTAGCTGGTGGACGGCACATGGCTGAGTGTGCCGTCGAACACACCCACTCGATCTGCAAAGAAGGGCGCCGATCCGCTGTTGGTGACAGCGTTCTCGTTTTGTGATCCAAATACCTTGTACATAGCCAGGTGGGCGGTCACGCTGACGTCTTGGGTGGCCTTTGCGTTGAGGTCCAGGGCGAAACGGTTGGTCCAGAGGCTGTTGTTCTCCGGCGTGTAGGGCGCAATGGTTTGCGCAAATCCGCCGATGCCTTGCAGCATACCCATTGTCGATGGAGTGCCCAGGAAGGCGCGTGCCTGGTCATATGTGGCCACATTGCCCATGGCCTGCGAGAAGCCCATCAAGCCAGACAGTGCGCCCGCTGTGGACATG
>JBIJDQ010000605.1:0-2547 GCA_044344025.1 Rhodoferax sp. | reverse complement strand
GGTCAGTTTGTACGTCGGGTTGGATTGACCACCTTTGAACGACTCGACGCTCAAAGGGCCAATAAAACCGCTCAAGTGCTCTGACAGCCAGCACGTCAGTGCAGCCTCGTCAAACGTCTGGGAGGGCGACACCGCTCGGGTACCGATGAATTCATCAAAATTAGTCATGATGTTGTGGTCAGGGAAATAGAAATGGGCAAGTTAGCTCTCAGCCAAACTCAGGCGCATCAGTGCGTCGCGGTTGCGCACCACCAGGCCACCGGGTTCGATGCGAATGGTTTCTTCGCGCTCCATAGCCTTGAGTTCCTGGTTGACACGTTGGCGCGAGGCACCAAGCAGTTGGGCCAGCTCCTCTTGCGCCAGTTGTAAACCGATACGCACCTCTGATCCGTCGCTTAGTGAAGGCACGCCATAGCTGCGCACCAGATGCAATAGTTGCTTGGCCAAGCGGGCGCGTAATGGGAGGGTATTGAGGTCTTCCACCAGGCCATAAAGTTGGCGAATGCGCCGTGCATGCAGCCTCAAAAGAGCCTCGTACAACTCGGTGTGCTGAGCCAGAATCTTCTTGAAATCGGCCCGCGCTACACATAAGACGGTGGTGTCGCCGTGTGCATAGGCATCGTGGGTGCGTCGGTCGCCGTCGAAAATGGCCACATCGCCAAACCAGATTCCCGGCTCCACATAGGTCAGGGTGATCTGTTTGCCCGAGATCGAGGTTGAACTCACCCGCACAGCACCTTTTGCACATGCAATCCACTCCTGTGGCGTGTCGCCTCTGGCTGTAATGAGGTCGCCGTCTTTGTAACGTCTGGCATATGCGCATCTGAGTATGTCGTGTCGAAGCGAAGGTGAAAGGCTGGCAAACCAGCGCCCGGAGTTGATTGCGGTGCGCTCGTCGATGGTAAGGATTGGCTCGGTCATGGTCTGTCCTGTGGGTGACTGAAAGCCCTGCCATTGTCACGTGAGCGACTTGTCTGTGCTGGATGGGTTGTCGCTTGGGTGTCTTGGCTGCTCATAAAAAAAGCCCGCAGTGCGGGCTTTTCTCGGTTGTCTGCCAAGCTCGTCAGCGGCGCACCTGCAATGCGCCAGGATTGACGATGTTGGTGGGGCGGCCTTTGATGAAATTCACCACGTTTTCAAACGCGGCACCAAAGTACATCTCGTAGCTGTCTTGTTCCACATAACCGATGTGGGGAGTGCAAATGCAATTCTCCAGTCGCAGCAATGCGTGACCCTGCAAAATCGGCTCGGATTCGAAGACATCAATTGCTGCCATACCAGGACGCCCCCTGTTCAGGGCACCGAGCAGCGCGTCCGGCTCAATCAGCTCGGCGCGCGAAACATTGACCAGCAGGGAGGTGGGTTTCATGCGGGATAGATCGTCCAGGCGAACCACTCCTTGGGTTTCGTCGTTCAGGCGCAGGTGCAAGGACAAGACATCAGATTGTTCAAACAACTCATCTCTAGTCATTGCCACCTCAAACCCGTCCAGAACCGCACGTTCACGGCTTGGCGCACGGCCCCAAATCATGACCCGCATGCCAAAGGCTTTGCCATAACCGGCCACAAGTTGGCCAATTCGGCCATAGCCCCAAATGCCTAGAGTGCGACCCTTGAGCACCGTGCCAAGGCAAAAATTAGCAGGCATGGCGCCGGTTTTTAAACCCGACTGCTGCCAAACACCATGCTTTAGGTTGCCAATGTACTGAGGCAGGCGCCTAGCCGCGGCCATGATCAGAGCCCAAGCCAATTCAGCGGGTGCAACAGGTGAACCCGTGCCCTCAGCCACCGCAATGCCGCGCTCGGTGCAGGCAATGACATCAACATGTGGGCCAATGCGCCCGGTCTGCACAACAAGCTTGAGCTTGGGGAGCTTCTCTATGAGTGCGCGTGGCAGCGGGGTTCGCTCACGGTTGAGTACGATGACATCAGCGTCTTTGAGTCGCACCGACAACTGGCCCAAGCCCTTCACCGTGTTGGTGTAGACCTTGGCCTGATAAGGCTCAAGTTTGGCTGCGCAGGCCAGCTTTCTGACGGCGTCCTGGTAATCATCAAGTATCACAATGTTCATTGGGTCAATTGTGCCTCGACGATTCACGCCCTGACTCAGCGCAACTCCAAAAAGCGCAATAGGAGATCAAAAAACCAGATTTTCTGGTTTGTTTCAGAGGGGCACCTGTGTTTCAGACCTCAGAGTCGCCAAGGTCAATGCAGGCGTGCTTCGTGTGCCGCCAAGCGGTCGAGTTCGGCACACACATCGGCCATGCGCCCAGAAATGACCATACGCCCAACCTGCGACGGCGTTTGCCCCGCCTCCATGACACGTACCATTCGCAGTGGTCTGCTCAAGACCGGTGGTGTTGGCACATGAGTGCCCCCCCTCAACACATGGCTGCGCAGAGTGCTGCCGCAATGCGCCGACGTTTGCAGTTGTTGGGTTCTACCACCAATGGTTTGTACCACCCCAGGCGTGGCAACAAGCCATCGCCACAAGGCTTTGAGTGGGGTGATCATGCCGGTGGATGGGGATGCAGTGTTCATGGCAAA
>JBIJDQ010000604.1:0-2550 GCA_044344025.1 Rhodoferax sp. | reverse complement strand
GGTGTGTTCTACCGCGACCTAATTAGTGCTTGACCGAAAACCCCGCTCCTCCAATGAAGGGTGCGGATTTTTCTGAACGAAGATTTCCAGAAAGTTGTCGATTAAGGAGGATTTCTGCGCATAAGTGAGCATTTGATGGAAATTCGGGTCAATCTTCGGTTGGGAATGGTGGCCAATTTCGTGGTCAAAATAGTGCAAAAAAGTGAGCTGTTTTGCTATCTTTTTTGGCCTCATAAAAGTAAAATGGAAACTCCAAAAACGGCCCCGTTTCCAGAGAGAAATCACACCCCATGCGCGTCGCCCAGAACGAACAAATGACCATCGGTGAAGTCGACATCTCCAACATCCGCTTCGACCCAAAATCACGCGACGACATCCCAAAAATCCTGCGTGGCCTGCAGTTCATCTACACCCATCCCCCGCTACGCACCGCGATCTTCGAATTGCTGAGTGCCAAGATATCCCCCAAAGTCAGCAAGACCAATGGTCGCCCGGGCATGACGCTGTGGAACATATTGGTCTGCGGCGTCATCCGCCTGGACTTGAACTGCGACTATGACCGCCTGCACGAACTCGTCAACCACCACAACACCCTGCGCGAGATGCTTGGACACGCCTCCTTTGATGAGACGACCTATCACTTCCAGACCCTCAAAGACAACGTCAGCCTGCTCACCCCGGCACTGCTCGACGAAATCAACCAAGTCGTTGTTGCCGCAGGCCACGTGCTGGTTAAAAAAAAGCCCGAAGAAGCCCTACGTGGGCGCTGCGACTCCTTTGTGGTTGAGACCCACGTGCACTTCCCCACTGACATCAACCTGCTGTTCGATGCCATGCGCAAGACCATCACCCTGACCGCGCAGTGGTGTGAAGAGCTGGGCTTGAGCGAGTGGCGTCAATGGGCCTACAACGTGCGCCAAGTCAAGCAAGCCATGCGCAACGCACAAAACAAAAAACGCAGCAAGGCCAAGTCACCCGAACAAGTAGAGAAGAACCAGGCCCTCATCGTGGCAGCCCACCAAGCGTATTTGAAAGTCGCCCAAGGTTACCTGGACAAAGCCGGCCAGACACTGGCCGCCATCACCCAGCACGGCCTGGGTGATGCCATTGATCTGGTCAGGAAAATCGAAGTCGAAGGCTTCATGGCTCACGCGGTACGCCAGATCGACCAAATTGGGCGTCGCGTGATCAAGGGTGAGGAAATTGCCCACGCAGACAAAGTCTTCTCCCTATTCCAGCCCCACACCGAGTGGATCAGCAAAGGCAAGGTCGGCGTGCCCGTGGAGCTTGGCCTGAAGGTCTGTATTCTGGAAGACCAGCACCAATTCATCTTGCATCACCAGGTGATGCAGCAGCAAACCGATGATCAAGTCACAGTGGAGATGGTCACCCAATCCAAGAAACGTTTCCCCAAACTCAACGTGTGCAGCTTTGACAAAGGCTTTCATTCCAAGGACAACCAGGCAGCTTTGAAAGCGCAACTCGACTTGGTGGTGTTGCCCAGAAAGGGCAAGCTCAGCCAGGTGGCCAAAGAAGAAGAGCAGGCAGCAGAATTCGTCAAAGCCCGCCGGGCCCACTCGGCGGTGGAGTCGGCCATCAATGGCCTGGAGGTGCATGGCCTGGATGTGTGCCCAGACCATGGCATTGAAGGCTTCAAGCGTTATGTGGCACTGGCGGTGCTGACACGAAACATTCATCGCATTGGTGCGATTGCGTGGAGCCAGGACATTGAACGTTCGCAGCGAAAAAGTGTTAACGCCCAGCGGGACAAACCGGACAAGCTCGCGGCGTAGCAAACGAGCGGTAGATTCAGATTGAAGCTCGGGATTGCGAAGTTCAGAGATCAAGCTCGGGCGCAAATTGAGCTAATTTGGCGATCTACAACGCAAAGAAAAATTTGCCAAAACTGAGGTCAAAAAATACATAGGGTAAACCCTATGCATCTACATTTTAGGCAGGGACGTTTTAAAAAAATAGGGGTTTCCGGTCAGGCACTAATTAGCAGTAGCGGCCAAGAAGTTGCCGTGCCGATCGCCTATCGCGGGATGGCGCTGCCGAACCAGCCCGACAACGATCCAAATACTGCAGCGATTGTCTTTGGCTCGACCTCACCGCCCAGCGCAGCCAAGGGCAAGGTCGTCTTCACCGGCCTTGACAATGAAGAGGCACCTACCGCTGGCGGTATCTACATGGGCAAGGTCGGCACGGACCGAAGCCTGACGACGCTGGTGGCAATTGGCGACACAGTGCCGGGCGTCACGAACGGCACCGGCAACAAGCTCAACCTCATCGGTGAAGGCCTGTCCTTTGATGGTCGCTACATGTCCTTCTGGGGTGCTTGGGGCACCGAAAAGCGCACCGTCACGCTGAACTGCCCGGCCGACGGCAATGTGGCGGTTCGCAACTTCTGTGCGCTTCAAACGCCGCTGAAGGAACCAGGACTCGACCCCACTGTCCCTGGCAATCACACTGGCGTCACGACGCGTGAGGTGTCTGTGCACCAGGGCATCTTCCAGAAGGACACCCTCACTGGCGCGCTGAAGCTGGTCG
>JBIJDQ010000601.1:0-2554 GCA_044344025.1 Rhodoferax sp. | reverse complement strand
TCTATTTGGCTCACAGTGCATACAGGACGTGCTTATACAACTATGAAAATAATAGTAAGAGATATTCCACCAAGAAGTGTTTGGACGCTTGAGCAAGCCGGCATTCACCCCCTGCTGGCGCAACTCTACGCTGCACGCGGCGTGCAAGGCCCGCAAGAACTTGACGATGCCTTGGCCAAACTGATCCCCCCCGACAGCATGAAAGGCACCGCAGAGGCCGCACACTTGCTGGCCGATGCAATTACCCTGGACAAAAAACTGTGCATCGTCGCCGACTACGACTGCGACGGTGCCACCGCCTGCGCCGTCGCGGTGCGAGGACTGCGCCTGCTGGGGGCCAAACACGTCGATTACATCGTGCCCGACCGGGTGCAAGACGGCTATGGCCTGACTTCACCGATCTCGGAACGCGTCAAAGCCAGTGGTGCAGACCTGCTGATCACCGTGGACAACGGTATTGCCAGCTTTGAAGGCGTGGCACGCGCCCGTGCTTTGGGCCTGCAAGTGCTGGTGACGGACCACCATTTGCCTGCCAGTCCAGACGGGCAGATTACCTTGCCCGAGGCGGATGTGATCGTCAACCCGAACCAGCCCGGTTGCACGTTTGAGAGCAAGTCGATTGCCGGGGTTGGCGTGATGTTTTACGTGCTGCTGGCCCTGCGCGCCGAAATGCGTCAGCGCGGGCTGTTTGATGTCGGCAACCAGCCCAAGCTGGATGCATTGCTGCCCCTGGTGGCGCTCGGCACGGTGGCCGATGTGGTCAAACTTGACACCAACAACCGTCGCCTGGTTGCGCAAGGTCTGAAAAGGGTCAGGGCCCTTGCCCAACCTGCGGGACTGGCTGCATTATTTGTAGCATCATCACGGGAAGCAAAAACCGCCACCACCTTTGATTTTGGTTTTGCACTGGGCCCGCGCATCAATGCTGCGGGCAGACTGTCCGACATGACCTTGGGCATTGAGTGCCTGCTCACCGACGACCCCAACCGGGCATTGGAACTTGCCAAAACACTCGATGCCATCAACCGGGAACGCCGCGTCATTGAAGGCAGCATGCGTGAGCAGGCTTTGTTGGTCGCCGAATCGCTGTTTGATGCAGCCCGTGACGCACCACCTGCCATCTGCGTGTTTGATGCCGATTTTCATGAAGGGGTGGTTGGCATTGTTGCGTCACGCCTCAAGGACAAGTTTCATCGGCCAAGCTTTGTCTTTGCCAGCAGTGGGGCCACCGGGCGCGACCAGGAACTCAAAGGCTCAGGCCGGTCAATTGCCGGTTTTCACCTGCGTGACGCGCTTGACCTGGTGGCCAAACGCCACCCCGGCGTGCTGCTGCGTTTTGGTGGTCATGCCATGGCTGCGGGCTGCACGATCGCCAGCGAGCACTTCAAAGCCTTTGAGCAAGGTTTGAACCAGGTGGCACGAGAGTGGCTGGACGAAGCCACCCTGACCCGCCGCCTGGACACCGACGGCGCACTCAAGCCCGAGTACCGCCGCCCTGACCTGGTGGACACACTGCACCACGCGGTCTGGGGCCAGGGCTTTGCCGCGCCCACCTTCAGCGAGGAACTGGAGGTGGTGTCGCAACGCCTGGTGGGTGAAAAACACCTGTCGCTCAAACTCAAGCACCGGGGTCAACCGGTGGACGGCATCTGGTTTGGCCACACCGAGGCCCTGCCAGCACGTGTCAAGCTGGCGTTCAGGCTGGACGTGGACAGCTGGCGTGGCGAACGTCGGGTGCGGTTTTTGGTCGAGGCGGCTGAAATGTAATCTTGCCGAAGGTGCACCTCATGCAGAATGCCGAACTCCCTAAACGCTTAACCAACTTCAATCCAACATGAATTCCGCCAAACTCTTCAGATCACTGTGGCGACACCTTGGCGCGTTGTCCCTGGCCGGTAGCGCGCTTTTTGCCACCACCGTGTTGGCCGAGCCCGGTGTCACGACAGACAGCATCAACCTGGGACAAAGCACAGCGTTGTCAGGCCCCCTCGGCGACCTGGGACAAGAAGTGCTCAAGGGGGCCAAGGTGTATTTCGACGGTATCAATGCCCGTGGTGGCGTTCATGGCCGCAACATTAAACTGGTCAGCAAAGACGATGCTTACGATACGGCCAAGACGCTTGAAAACGTCAATGCCTTCATTGCGGAAGACAACACTTTTGCACTGTTTGGAACATTTGGCACACCAAACAACGAAGCTTTGATTCCCATCGCTCAAAGCGCTGGTCTACCGGTGTTCATGCCGTACACCGGCGCACCCTCCATTCGCAGCAAAACTTCTAAAGGCGTTTACAACCTGCGCGCCAGTTACGCCGATGAAGTCGAACGCCTGATTGAACACCTGAACACCGTGGGCGTGAAAAAAATAGCCATCGCTTACCAAAACAATGCGTTTGGAAAAGAGGTGCTCAAGGCAGCCAATGCGGCTATGGACGCGCGCAAACTCAAGCCCTTGCTGGCGGTGCCGGTTGAAAACGATGCGACCGATGCTGCACCGGCAACAGAAAAATTGCTGGCAACCCAGCCTGAAGCGGTGCTGCTGGCTCTGGCGGGA
>JBIJDQ010000602.1:0-2554 GCA_044344025.1 Rhodoferax sp. | reverse complement strand
GCGCTGGGTGTAGAAATGTTCACTATCAACCTGAGAGCACTCGGTGCAGGTGCCATAAGGACCAGCGGCACAAAAGGCTTGCAACTGGGCATCCAGCCGGTACTCGTCCGGGTCTTGGTACTGAAAGCGCAGTGGTTTGTAAAGCGCAATCAGCGCCGTCAGGTTATCGGTCAGGCGCTGCGTGTTCGCCGGGTCGTCAATGGCCAGGTAATGCACATGGTGCCCGGCTTGTGTCAGCTGCTTCGCCAAGTCGCGCATAGCGGCAAAAATGGCGATGATTTTCTGCGCGTGGTGCAACACGTAGTCGGTTTCCTGGCGCATCTCCATCAGCACATAGACCACGCCGCTGTCCACCATGGAAAACCAGCTGTGTTGCGGGTTGAGCTGGTCGCCCAGAATCAGCCGCAGGATGTGGGCAGGCTTCTTTGGCGACCTTGTGTCGATGGGCTTGTTCATGGATTTGTGTGGGTTCACACCTGTTGCCACAGGCGCTGGTAACGTTGGTCGGGGTCATGGTCGTGCGCCTGTTTTTGCACGTTGAAGCGGCGCCCGCCGCGCGGGTCAGTGCCCATGCCGGCAATGTAGAGCCAGTTGCCCTGGTTGTTGTAAACGTCGTAGTCGATCAGCTGGGCCTCAAACCAGGCCGCACCGGCGCGCCAGTCGCCATTCAGTTCATGAATCAAATAACTTGCCACCACCTGGCGCAAGCGGTTGGACAAATAGCCGGTGGCCAGCAACTCGTGCATGGCGGCGTTCACCAGCGCCTCATCGGTACGGCCCAGGCACCAGCGGGTGAACTGCGCCGGGTCATGGTGCAGCGGCGGCACCTTGTCGCGCAGGCCCCGGTATCTGAACAGCTTGGCACCGTGTTGCAGGTGCAAAAACCGAAAGTAGTCGCGCCACAGCAGCTCCAGGCGCAGCCACTCGGTGCCCTCGTTGGGACCAACACGTGCCTCGTACTGGTCGATCTCGGTGGCAAGTTGCCGCACCGAAAGCGCGCCAGAAGCTAGCCAGTGTGAGCATTTGCTGGAAAAGTCAACACCGATCAAGCCGTTGCGGGTGGCCTTGTAGCGCTTGGGCAGGTCGCTAGCGAAATAACGCGTCAGGTGGGCCAACGCGGCACGCTCACCGCCTGCAAATGCCGCATGCCCATAAGGCACGCTGGCGCGTGGCTCAGGCGCGGGCTGGCCCAGGTCTTGGCGTTGGCGCAGCAGGTTGACGGTGGCGTAGCCGTGCGCATGGGTCGGCAAAGGGGGAACTTGGGTGGGCGCAGGCAAGGGGGAAGGGCGTTGCGTGCCAGCCTGTGCCAACGCTTGGCGAAACTGCGTGTACACCGGGGGCAGGTTTTGAATCTCAAACGGCAGTTCCTCTGGCGCAAACAGGCTGGACTGCCAGGTGCTGTGAACCGCCGTGCCAGCCTGACTGACCTTGTCCAACTCGTCCTCTTCATGGGTGGCGGCAATGGTTTCGCAGTCCACCGTGCGGATGCCCAGCGCGGCCCCGAGCTTGGGCAAGATGTCGGCGGGCGGGCCGTAGACCACAGTCAGGGCACTGCCCAGGGCGCGCAGTTGAGCATCCAGATCGGTCAAGGCATCCAGCAACACATGCTGGCGGTGGGTGCTGGGTTGCATGGTGCCCCAGCGCAGATCGCCATTGTGGATAGCACTGGCACTGCCCAGGCAATACACCGGCAGCAGCGTGTCATGCCGCGCGCAGGCTTGGGCAAACGCCGGGTTGTCGTACAGGCGCAGGTCGTTTCTGAACCAGTAAATGGCGCTGGCTATGCCTGCGTTACTCATGCACTGCCGCAGGTTTGGGTGATGAATTGCGGCAGCGTTCAGAGCAGAACTTGACGTTGTCCCAGTCACGCGTCCACTTTTTTCGCCACGCAAAAGCCAGGCCGCAAGTTAGGCAGATTTTGCTGGGTAACTCGGATTTCTTGCGCATTTTCATGGAGGGGTGGGCGTGTGAGGGCGTGGGGATAGGTGGGCAAAGAAGCAGTTGTCGGTGTTTGCCGATTCGCTAATCAAAGCCCAGTCTCAGCTGCGCGCTGGCGACATGGCGGGCTTGGCGGCTTGGCCAGGTGCCCACTGTACGAGCACCTTGAACTTTGCGTGATGCATGTTTGTCGACAATGGCTGCCTTGCCTGCACGCACTTGGGGGTCGCGGCGCAGGCTGTGCAAACGGTCTTTGGCGATGCGGGTGGCAGCGGCCAAGTCAACCAGCGGCAACGGCCAGGCATCCGGCGCACCAGCACCTGCATTCGGACTTACCCGCACCCCGCAGGCCAGTTGCACACTCTCAGGCATGCGCCAGGGCTCAAACAGCCAGGTATCGGGCACCCGGCGCAGGGCGGGCAACCAGTGGCGCACAAACACGCCTTGCAGGTCGTGGTCTTGCGCTTGTTTGATGGGGTTGTAAACCCTGGTGGTGTTGATGCCGGTGGTGCCAGACTGCATTTGCAGCTGGCTCCAGTGGATGCCAGGCTCGTAGTCGAGAAACTCGCGTGCCAGCCACAAGCCCACCTCGCGCCAATGCAGCCACAGCGGGTAG
>JBIJDQ010000603.1:0-2554 GCA_044344025.1 Rhodoferax sp. | reverse complement strand
CGATGGACTTATCAAACCGGCGTGCCAGGTCATAGCCCGAAGACGATTTTTCGAGCAATGAGGTGAGTAATGCATGTGACAAAGCCATGGCTTGAGTCTAATTGGGGAAAACAGGCTATGCAACCAGTTGCATAATTTTTTGAGTTCTCCTAAACTGTGCAACGGGTTGCATAGTTGCCAGCGCCAACGCAGCTTTGCCACTTGGCACCCCCCCAGTTTTTCACCCCGTTTGTTGACCGAAAGGATTTTCATGAGCACCTACCCCCACCTGTTGTCCCCGCTGGACCTTGGCTTTACCACCCTGCCCAACCGCGTGATCATGGGCTCCATGCATGTGGGCCTTGAAGAGGTCAAGGACGGTTTTACCCGCATGGCGGCGTTTTATGCCGAACGTGCCAAAGGTGGCGTGGGCCTGATCGTTACCGGCGGCATTGCCCCCAACGACCGGGGCCGGCCCATGCCCGGCGGTGCGCGCCTGACCACCGAGGCTGAGGCCGAAAAACACAAGCCCGTGACGGCGGCAGTGCATCAGGCCGGTGGCAAGATTGCCATGCAAATTCTGCACTTTGGTCGTTACGCCTACCACCAGGACCTGGTAGCACCCAGCGCCCTGCAAGCGCCGATCAACCCGATGAAACCCAAGGCCCTCAGCACGCAAGAGGTCTACCAGACGGTGGACGACTTTGTGCGCTGCGCCGCGCTGGCGCAAAGCGCGGGCTACGACGGTGTGGAAATCATGGGCAGCGAGGGCTATTTGCTCAACGAATTTATTGCCGCACGCACCAACCACCGCGACGACGAATGGGGTGGCAGCTACCAGAACCGCATCCGCTTCCCGCTGGAAATTGTGCGTCACACCCGTGAAAAGGTGGGCAAAAACTTCATCATCATCTTTCGCCTGTCGATGCTGGACCTGGTGGAAGGCGGCTCCACGCTGGACGAGGTGATTGAGCTGGCCCAGGCACTGGAGGCCGCCGGTGTCACCATTCTGAACACTGGCATTGGCTGGCATGAAGCACGTATTCCCACCATTGCCACCAAGGTGCCACGCGCCGCCTGGGCCTGGGTGACCCAACAACTCAAGGGCAAGGTGGGCATTCCGCTGGTGGCCACCAACCGAATCAACACCCCCGAGGTGGCCGAGCAATTGCTGGCCGACGGGTTTTGCGACATGATTTCCATGGCACGGCCGTTTTTGGCCGACCCGCTGTTTGTACAAAAAGCAGCTGCTGGCAAAGCCGACGAGATCAACACCTGCATTGGCTGCAACCAGGCTTGCCTGGACCACACCTTTGCGGGCAAGGTGACATCCTGCCTGGTGAACCCACGCGCGTGCCATGAAACCCTCAACAACATCACCCCGCTACACGCCCGCGAACGCATTGCCGTGGTGGGTGCTGGCCCGGCCGGGCTGGCCTTTGCCACCACCGCCGCGCAATGTGGCTTTGAGGTGACGCTGTTTGATGCCGCGCCTGAGATTGGTGGCCAGTTCAACATCGCCAAACAAGTGCCGGGCAAGGAAGAGTTTTACGAGACCTTGCGCTACTTTGGCAAGCAGATTGCCCTGACCGGCGTCAGCCTGAAACTCAACACCCGAGTCAGCGCGCAAGACCTCATCAACGGCCAATTCACCCAGGTTGTGCTGGCCACGGGTGTGACACCGCGCACCCCACCCATTGAAGGCATAAACCACCCCAAGGTGTTGGGTTACCTGGACGTGCTGCGCGACAAACGCCCGGTGGGCAACACCGTGGCGCTGATTGGTGCCGGTGGCATTGGCTTTGACACGGCGGAATACCTGCTGCACGAAGGCACCAGCCCGAGCCAGGACGCGGCCAAGTTTTTTGCCGAATGGGGCGTGGACACCGCCTACACCGCACGTGGTGGCCTGACCGCCGCCCACATTGAGGCCAGCCCACGCAAGGTGTATTTGCTGCAGCGCAAGGCCAGCAAGGTGGGCGACGGTTTGGGCAAAACCACCGGCTGGATTCACCGCACCTCGCTGAAAAACCGCCATGTGGAGATGCTCGCCGGTGTCACTTACCGCAAGGTGGACGATGCGGGCTTGCACATTACCGTGGGTGAGCGCGAGATGACTTTGCCGGTGGACAACGTCATCGTCTGCGCCGGGCAAGAGCCGCAGCGCGAGTTGCAAGCCGAACTGCTGGCCGCCAAGCTCAGCGTGCACCTGATTGGGGGTGCCGACAAGGCCGACGAGTTGGATGCCAAACGGGCCATCAAACAAGGTACCGAGCTGGCCATAACCCTTGGCAGCGCGGCCAATGCGGCCGCAACACCGCCTGCGGGGAAAAATTTAGATAAAACCAGCCCACAGTCCCCGTCCACGCTCAAAGACGATGTGAAAAACAATAGCAATTCACCGTTCGAGACACTCACCGTCAGCCTGGTGGACCATATTGCCACCATCACACTCAACCGCCCCGACAAGGCCAACGCAATGAACTTGGCCATGTGGCACGAGATTCGCCAGGCCTTCAAATGGGTGGATGCCACACCCGAGGCCCGCGTGGCGATTCTGCAAGGCGAAGGCAAA
>JBIJDQ010000095.1:0-7365 GCA_044344025.1 Rhodoferax sp. | reverse complement strand
CAACTCGCCACCGCTGAGGCTCGCCTTGTGGGACCAGACGGCACGCTGTATGCCCATGCCACCACCACCTGCCTGGTTTTTGAGCTTAAATCTGGCATGAACACCACACCTACCTGAGACAAAACCACCATGAGACTGCTGCACACCATGCTGCGCGTTGGCAACCTGCAACGCTCGATAGATTTTTATACCAAGGTGCTGGGCATGCGCCTGCTGCGCACGTCAGACAACCCCGACTACAGGTACACGCTGGCGTTTGTTGGCTACGGCTCCAACCCGGATCACGCAGAACTGGAACTGACCTACAACTGGGGCGTGGACCACTACGAACTGGGCACCGCATATGGCCACATCGCCCTGGCAGTGCCAAATGCCAAGGCGGCCTGCGAAAAAATTCGCGCTGAAGGCGGCAATGTGACCCGCGAAGCCGGACCCGTCAAGGGCGGCAACACGGTGATTGCGTTTGTCACCGACCCCGACGGCTACAAAGTTGAACTGATCGAACGCGCTTAAACCAACGCTCGCCCTGCCGCGAGCACCACAAAGGGTCAACCAGCAGCGGCGAAACAAATGCGATTGCGTCCGCCAGCCTTGGCTTGGTACATGGCCGCATCTGCGCGCTTCAGAAAAACCTCAGGACTGCCCTGCCCGGTTTCAAGAACAACAACGCCCACACTGACACTGCACTCGCAACGCAATTGCGCAGGCGCGTCACCCAACAGGAAGGCTTCCTGCATTGATCGCACAATTTTTTCAGCCACAGCCATGGCGTGGCGCACCGCCAACTCGGCGTTGGGGCCAGCGTCTTCAAGCAACACCGTGAACTCGTCTCCGCCGAACCGTGCCACGGTGTCCACACCGCGCACACAGGCTTTCAGGCGGTGTGCCACTTGCTGCAAAAGCAGATCGCCCATGTGGTGACCATGCGCATCGTTGAGCTTCTTGAACCGGTCCAAGTCAAGAAACATCAGTGCACCACAGTGGGCCAGGCGCGCCATGCCCGCCAGGGACTGCTGCAAGCGGTCCATAAACAAACGCCGATTGGCCAGCCCAGTCAGCGGGTCATGAAAGGCCAACTGAAGAACCAACTCTTCGGCCTGGCGGCGGGCGCTCACGTCGCGGCCAATGCCCCGAAAGCCCATAAACCCACCGATGTCATCAAACATGGGCTCACCGCTGATGGCGTGCCAGAGCAGTTGGCCGCTGCTGGACCGGATGGGGAACTCAAAATCATGAAACACCTGCTGTCGGTTCAAAAGTACCTGGTACTCGCCCCACTGCAACGGTGTCATTTCGATGGGCGCGATTTCCTGGCGGGTTTTACCCAGTACATCGACACTTACCCCCACGCTGGTGCTGTGGTCACCCACATCAAGCCGGGTAAACCGGAAATTGGCATCAAGCTCCCAGTACCAGTCGCTTGACAGCTCGGTCATGGCCCGAAAACGTTTTTCACTGGCTTGCAGATCAAGGCGAGTTTGGTATTCATGGGTAATGTCTTGCACCGTGCCTTCAAAGTACAAGACCTGACCCTGCGCGTCACACATTTGATGGGCGTGCTCACGAACCCAGATGCGCTCCCGGGTTTTGTGCCGGTACACCTGCGATACAAAGTCCACCACCCTGCCCTGCGACTGAAGCTCATCAATAAATTGGGCGCGCCGCCCGGGACTGCAATACCACTCGGTCGCAATGTCATCCACTGATGCCAGCATCTCGGCCTCAGAGGCGTAACCATTGAGTTGGACCAAAGCCGTATTGGCACGCAGTTGCCGCCCTGATGGGCTGGAGCGGTAGGCACCAATGGGAAGAAGATCGAAGAGGCTTGAAAAGTTCTGAGTCAACACGGCACGTACTCTCGTTTGGCGACTTTGGTCAAAGCTGCCTTGAGAGTAGGTTACCTCAAAAAACCTCGTACAGAAACACCAAAAGCATGCAGATCAAACCGACGGCACTACCGATTGCAAGGCACTTGAGATTGCTATTTAATATATAGCGCAAAGTGCTAACCCGGTAAGCGCTACAGGCTGAAATGCCTTAAATTTTGAGTTTCCGAGGCCAAACGGGTCACCCGCGACCAGTCACCCTGCTCTGCGGTGCCTGATGGCACCAGCCAGGAGCCACCCACACAGACCACATTACTGAGTGCCAGGAAGTCAGGTGCGTTTTGCAGCGTAACGCCGCCAGTCGGACAAAACTTGACATTAAAAAACGGCCCGCCCCAAGCCTTGAGCATGGCCACACCACCCGCCTGCACGGCAGGGAAAAACTTGAGTTCGGTGAAGCCATCTTCACACGCCGCCATGATCTCGCCACCCGTCGCCACGCCTGGCAGCAGCGCCAGACCCACATCACGGCAAGCCTGACCGACTGCTGTGGTGTAACCGGGGCTCACGGCAAAACGTGCCCCAGCCATGGCAGCGGCTTGTGCATCGGCGCGGCTGCGCACCGTGCCAGCACCCACCACGGCTTCGGGCACATCGCGGGCAATGGCTTCAATGCAGGCCAGCGCCTGCGGGGTGCGCAGCGTCACCTCCAGCATGCGAATGCCACCCGCCAACAGCGCACGGGCCAGGGGCACGGCATGGGCTACGTCGTTAAGAACGATCACCGGAATCACCGGTGCGTCTTGCATGACCTGCAAGGCCGTCATTGGGGTTGGATTTGTCATGTTGTCTTTCAAAAAATTGGGGTTCAGATGCGCTTGAGCGGGCTCACAGCCAGCTGCACGCGCCTTCTTCAGCGCTTAGGGCGTTGCGGCGCATGCTGGCAAACAGTTCACGGCCCATGCCCAGGCCATTGGCTTGGCGCAGTGATGCGGGCATGGGCAATACATCACGCGCTGCCCACTCTAGCTCAGTCAGCAGCACCTGCAGGCTGCCTGTGTTGGCATCCAGGCGGATCACGTCACCGTCACGCACCCGAGCCAGCGGGCCACCGGCAGCGGCCTCGGGCGACACATGAATGGCTGCGGGCACCTTGCCCGAGGCGCCACTCATGCGGCCATCTGTCACCAGCGCCACGCGGTAACCCTTGCCTTGAAGAACCGCCATCGGTGGCGTCAGTTTGTGGAGTTCAGGCATGCCGTTGGCTTGCGGGCCTTGCCAGCGCACCACACAAATCAAATCGCGGTTGAGCTCGTCAGCCGCAAACGCCAGATGCAGGGCCTCTTGTGAATCAAAAACGCGGCATGGCGCTTCAATCACATGGCGGTCATCGGGCACGGCGGAAATCTTGATCACGCTGCGCCCTAGGTTGCCAGTAAGCAATTTGAGGCCACCGCTGGCACTGAAGGGGCTGCTGGAAGGCCGCACCACGGATTCGTCCTGGCTTGGGCCAACTGTGTTCCAGTGCAAGCCGCCATCGACTGCAGCGTGTGGAATACCGGTGTATTCACGCAGGCCACCGGCGCGGTTGGTCAACACATCGGCATGCATAAAGCCCGCGTCAAGCAGTTCACGAATCACGTAACCTGGTCCACCAGCCGCCTGGAACTGGTTTACATCGGCGCTGCCATTGGGGTACACCCGGGTCAGCAGCGGCACCACATCTGACAGGGCAGAAAAGTCGTCCCAATCAATCACCATGCCGGCTGCACGCGCCACCGCCACCCAGTGGATCAGGTGGTTGGTGGAGCCGCCCGTGGCCAGCAAGGCCACCATGGCGTTGACAATGCAGCGCTCATCCACCACCCGACCAATCGGCGGGCATTTGAAATCAGGCGTGCCGAGCACGGTACGCAAGGCCTCGCGGGTCAATTCGTCGCGCACCGCCGCACCAGGGTTGATGAAGGCCGTGCCCGGCACATGCAGGCCCATGGCTTCAAGCAGCATCTGGTTGCTGTTGGCAGTGCCGTAAAACGTGCAAGTGCCAATGCCGTGGTAGGCCGCAGATTCGGCAGCCAGCAGCTCGGTACGGCCCACCAGGCCCTGGGCGGCCTGTTCGCGCACCTTGGATTTGGCGTTGTTTGACAAACCCGTGGTCATGGGGCCAGCCGGCACAAACACCGTGGGCAAATGGCCAAACTGCAGCGCCCCAATCAACAAGCCCGGCACGATCTTGTCGCACACACCCAGCATCAAGGCACCAGCAAACACGTCGTGGCTGAGCGACACCGCCGTGGCCATGGCGATCACATCGCGCGAAAACAGGCTCAGTTCCATGCCCGGTGTGCCTTGCGTGACACCATCACACATGGCAGGCACGCCACCGGCCACTTGCGCAGTAGCGCCATGTTTGCGCGCCTCGGCCTTGACGATGTCGGGGTAATGTTCCAGCGGCGCGTGAGCCGACAACATGTCGTTGAACGCGGTGACGATGCCGATGTTGGGGGCTTTCTCAGCCACCACGCGCAATTTGTCATTGCCCGGCATGCCCGCAAAGGCATGCGCCACATTGGCACAACCCAGCCGCTGGGCGCCGGGTGGGCGCTGCAGGGCAGCGTCCAGGCGGCTCAGGTAGGCACTGCGGGTGGGCAAACTGCGCTGGCGAATGCGCTCGGTAACTTGATTGACGGTGGCGTTGAGTTTCATGGCATCCAAAAATGTTTGTAACTAAATTACATGATCAATGGTAACCGGGTTTTATAGCCAGTTCCCGGCATCAGGTTACCAACAGGTTACCAAACCGCGCGTTGTAACCCTTTCAAACCGGGTCAGGATCGCCCATTTTCTATACTGCAGCCATGAACAACATCGCCGACCTCCGCAAAAGTTACGAACGTGCCGAACTCAATGAAGATGCCTCGCACGCCGACCCCATCAAACAGTTTGAGCAATGGTTGAACGAAGCCATTGCATCCGAGGTGCCAGAGCCCAATGCCATGACGCTCGCCACCGTGGCCAACAACTTGCGCCCCAGCACCCGTGTGGTGCTGATCAAAGGTTTTGACGAACGGGGCATCGTCTGGTATACCAATTACGAGAGTCCGAAAGGCCAGGAGCTTGCCGGCAACCCCTACGCTGCACTTCAATTTCATTGGGTGGAACTGGAACGTGTGGTGCGCATTGAAGGCAGCGTGGAGAAAGTCAGCGATGAAGAAAGCGACGCCTACTTTCGCAGCCGCCCGCTTGATTCCCGTATCGGGGCCTGGGCCAGCCCCCAAAGCCAGGTGATCTCGGGGCGCGGCGTGCTGGTGGCCAACGCAGCGCGCTACGGCGCGCAATTTTTGTTGCACCCACCTCGCCCGCCACACTGGGGCGGTTACCGCCTCAAACCCGACAACTGGCAGTTTTGGCAAGGCCGCAAAAGCCGCCTGCATGACCGGTTGCGGTACAGCCTGCCGTCAGCGTCAAAGGCTGCTGACCCACTGTGGGTTCGGGAACGTTTGGCACCTTAAAGCATCCCCACCAGCGACATTACCAGCGTGATTGTGACCAGCCCCAACACGGTGGACACAGCCATGCTGGCGGTCACCAAATCTTGGGTAACCTGGTAGCGCTGGGCAAACAAAAACACATTGGCACCCATGGGCAGGGAGGCCGCCACAACCATTACCGTCAGGTCCAGGCTGCGCAAACCGGACAGCCAGCACACACTGCCCACCAGCACCGGCAACACCAGGTTTTTAAGAAAACTGATGCCTGACGCGGCACGAAAATGGACCCCCACCCGCACCTGTGTCAGGGTGGCACCCACCAGCAGCAACGCCACCGGGCCAAAGGCATTACCAAGCAATTGCAACGGTCGGTCCAACACGTCAGGGATCACCAAGCCAGTTTGCGCAAACAGCAGGCCCAAAATAATCGGCAAGGGCACTGGGTGAATGATGCCGTTTTTAACGGCGGTCAGCACGGTTTGCAGCATGGGGCGTTTTGGTGTTGCACCCTCGCCCGCCTGCGCCACAGCGGCTTGACGGGCTTCCATCACCTCCAGCACGATGGTGGCCACGGTGAGCAAAATCAGCGCGTGCACCGAAATCAGGGTAAACAACATCACCAGGGCGGCCTGCCCATAGGCCAGACCGATCAGTGGAATACCGATCATCACCGTGTTGCTGAACGTGGCCGCCAGCCCAAGCACCGCAGCACGGGTGTCGCGGCCTTGCGTGATGAAAACGAAGGCGTAAAGAACACCCACTGCCAAAAAGTACATGGCCACCGGCTTGAAATTCAACTGTTCAATGTGCACCGCGCTCATGGCCCGAAAAAGCAAAGCGGGGGTCAGCACCATAAAGACCAGGTTTGACAAGTCTTTTGTGGCTTCTGTCCTTATCCAACCTACGCTACCAGCTATAAAACCTATAGCGATTAACAGGACGACAGGCAGCAGGGCAGAAAAAACCGGATTGTTCACTTGGGCCAATTAAAATGAGGTTGGCCCGATTTTGACTGCAAAATTCGAGTGATCAAGCGAACCGCGCCACGAAACTCTTTGCATCAGGAGTGTGTGGCGCGTTGCAGAACGCAGGCGCTGGTGCTTGACTGGCCTGCAATGGGTGGGTAAAAAACCCAGTTAGAGAAATTTACTTGCGGGCGTTTTTCTCGCCCTCGGCCATTTTTGCCTTGAGCACACCATAGGCAATACCCAAGCCAATAATCATGGCCGCGATCACCACGACGCTCATGATGCCGTAATCAGTAGAGAACAAATCTTGCATAGCCTTCATGGTGCGAGTCCTTAAAAAAAGTAAATCCCAGAGATATAAATCAATCGTGGGTGAACTATGCAACAGCAACTCGGGTTCAAAGATGACATATATCAAATTTTCTCGGAATAGAGCAACTATTTAGCTGAACTATTTGACCGCCACGCCGTCCTTGATGCGGTAGTACAGGCCGTAGGGGTCATCCGCCAGCACCGCAAATTTACCCTCCACCGTCACCGGCTCCATCGAGTATTTCACCGGGGTTTTGGTAAACACCTCTACCATGCTTTCAGGCCCACCTGGGGTACAAAAAGAACAGGTCAAGGGCACCGAGCTGAGCAAAAAATGCTTTTGCCGCTCGCCCGGCTCCAGCGGCATCATGAACCCCTGAATGCGCTGTGTTTTATCGTTCAGGGCCAGCTGCTCCGGCGTGTACCTGGGGCGCGGACCCTTGGGACCATCGCGCAGCTTGACGGCCGTCAACAGCGACCAAGGCAACACGTCGGCGCGCTCAGGCAGCGGGGCATAGGGGCTGTTGGGGCTGTGCACGCCCGCACCAGAGCCCGCAGGCACACCGCCAGCAATTGGGGGACTCAACTGCGCCACACTCTGCGCCGGCAAAAAGCACGCCGCAACTAGGCAGAGAACCCCTGATCGGACCAGATGGCGGTAGTGAAAACGAACAGATTCAAATGGCTTCATGACAATACCTCTCAAGAAGCCACCGATGTTAATGCTGGTGCTTCATGCCGCAAAACTTGCCAATCGCCAAACCCTTG
>JBIJDQ010000600.1:0-2559 GCA_044344025.1 Rhodoferax sp. | reverse complement strand
CAAGGCCAGCACGCGCGGGTGCTCCCGCCAGCTCGCCACACGGTCGCGAAACCGCCCCTGCAGCGCCTCCAGCAAGCCTTCGAAATCGGTGGCGATGGCAGTGCTGCCCTGGCCATTGCAGCCCTTGCACTCCTGCTGTGCACCACCCAACAGGGAGTCAAACTCCTGGGCAACCAGTTCACGGTGGGTGTTGAGCTCACTCAAAAAGGCGCAACTTCCATCAAACCCAAGGGTCAGGGCTATCCATGCCACATCCGCGTCTGCAGTCGGCAGGACATGGGTTTGCTGATCGTCCAGATACTGGATGCGGTGCTCCACATTGCGCAGGAAAACATAGGCTTTGCCCATGGCCTCGGCGGTTGCTGCGGGCATCAGGCCTGCGGTGGTCAGCCGCTGGAGTGCGCTTAACGTAGGTCGGGTGCGCAACTCCGGGAACTGCCCGCCCCGCACCACTTGCAGTATTTGCACAGTGAATTCGATTTCACGGATACCGCCGCGGGACAGCTTGACGTCGTTGTTGCGTTCGGGTCTGCCGGCGCTGCGCTTGGCGGCATGGTCGCGGATCTGGCGATGCAACACACGCAGGGAATCAAACACGTTGTAGTCCAGATAACGCCGGAAAACAAAGGGCACGATCGCCTTGCGCAGGTTCTGCGCGCAGGCTGAGGTTAGTGCTTCTGCCGGCGCCACCACGCGGCTTTTCAGCCATGCAAAGCGCTCCCACTCCCGGCCTTGCACGTGGAAATACTCTTCCAGCCCACCCAGTGAGACTGCCGGCGGGCCGGAATTTCCGTTGGGGCGCAGCGCCAGATCTACCCGAAACACAAAGCCATGCTCTGTGGTGTCGCCCACCAAGGCGTAGATGGCGCGCACTTGTTTTGCAAAGTATTCCTGGTTCGAGATGCGGTTGCGCTGGTCGGTGTTGCCGGTCGTTTCGCCATCCTGATCGTAGACATAGATCAGGTCGATATCACTGGAGACATTCAGTTCGCGGGCCCCCAGTTTGCCCATGCCGATGATGCACAGCTCGGCCGGCTTGCCTTGCTCTGTCATCGGCACGCCATGCTGGGCCTGCAAGGTGGCGCGGCTATGCTGAAACGCAATGTCGAGCGCAAATTCAGCCAGCTCGGTCATGACACCGGTAATGATTTTCAGGTCAACGCCTTCTTCGCAGTCCAGGCATGCCAGACGTTCCAGCACCAGTTGGCGCGTCATGCGCAGCGCAGAGCCGATGTCGCAACCCTGCGCGATCAGGGTGTCCAAAACGAATTGAAGATCGGCACGACTGGGAATCCCCGGTGGCAGCAGGGCTAATTGCTGCTCATATCGACGCCGGATTCTTTGGACAAATCGCGAAGCGGCAGCTGCGTCGGGGGCGGTATTGCGGGTCATAATTCCTGACATGGCTTTGATTGCACGATGATTGAAACGACTTCCACCCCCACTCTATGGCTGAAGGGCGGCGCGACCGCAGCCAAATGGACGCTGGGCTTGTTGGCGGTTGCGTGGTCAGTGTTGGCCATCGTCTGGGTCGGCTTGCATTTTGTCATTGTGCCGCGAATTGCCGATTTTCGTCCTGCGCTGGAGCAACACGCCTCCAGAGCGGTAGGCTTAAACGTGCGCATCGGAGATGTGGCCGTCCATTCCAATGGTTTGATTCCTTCGCTGGAGCTCAGCCAGGTCGTGATTGACGGAGCCAAGGGCCAGGAGGTGCTGCGGCTTCCCAGGGTGTTGGTTTCCTTGTCAGCGCGATCCATTTTTCGTATGGGAATTGAGCAGCTCTATGTGGACGGCCCCGTGCTCGATGTTCGCCGGACGGTTGATGGGCGCTTTTGGATTGCCGGCCTGCCGGTGTCAGCATCGGGTTCGGCCGATGGAGCGCTGACCGACTGGCTCTTTTCCCAGCCCGAGGTAGCCATCGCGCAAGGCACCGTGCACTGGACCGACGAGTTACGCGGCCTGCCACCGGTAACCTTGAGCAAGGTGGATGGAGTTTTGCGTAACAGGCTGTTCAGCCATTCGGCTCGTCTGGATGCGAACCCGCCTGCGGACTGGGGTGACCGATTCACTATTGCCGGCATCTTTAAAGAGCCACTGCTGTCGCGCAACGCGTCAGCTGTTGAGAACTGGTCAGGGCAGGCCTATGTGACTTTTCCGCAGGTAGACGTTGGCAAATTGCGCCGGTATGTGGATGTGGGGGTTGATGTGGCCGAGGGGATGGGTGCACTGCGCGCCTGGGCGGACATTGACCGGGCTCATGTGACAAGCGCCACGGCAGACGTGGCGATGACGGATGTCGCGGCGAAGTTTGATGCAGCGCTGGAAAACATGGCGTTTCACCGGATTTCGGGACGAATTGGCGCCAAGCTGCTGGATGGTGGTTTTGAGCTCAGCACCGAAGGCTTGCAGTTCGATACGCGTGACGGAATCCGCTGGCCGGGTGGCAATGTGCGATTCGGGCAATATGCGGCCGATGCCAAGCAACCGAAGCGGGGGCACCTTCAGGCGGATAAGCTGGATTTGGCCGCCTTGCAGCAGATTGCGACCCGCCTGCCACTG
>JBIJDQ010000599.1:0-2561 GCA_044344025.1 Rhodoferax sp. | reverse complement strand
ACAAAATGTGACCCCCATTTTGCGAAACAGTTCAACGACTGTTGAATCAACAGTTTCGATTTTCGTTACTGTCACGAAATTACTTGGGCATCTGTTGGTGCAACCAAACGAACGTTCAACGACCGTTGACGCGTGCATATCTGGAATTGACGCGCTGGCACGCGTGGTTTAAGCGTCAGACTTTTGTCAGATTTTTTTTTCGTGACTGTTACGAAATTGTCCAGGCAACAAATAGGTTGCCCTGATTTGGGCACTGTTGTTTTTTTTGCCCAAGTGGGTAAAAGTGTGGGTAGACTTTCTTGGACAAGAAAAAACCCCAAGTAAATCAATTACTTGGGGTTGCGACCTGGCGGAGAAGGTGGGATTCGAACCCACGGTACCTTGCGGTACGCTTGATTTCGAGTCAAGTACATTCGGCCACTCTGCCACTTCTCCAGCGGCGGTGATTGTACAGTGGGCTAGACTGATTTCGCCTCTTGCAAGGCCAGCAAGGCTGCGGTAATGTCACTGTCTGACACATCAGGGCCCTTGTGCAGCAATGGCGTCTCCGTGGTCAAGGTATCGATGCCGCTGCTTTGCAGCGATGCAATGGTCTGACCTGCCACTTTGGGCGACGCAAAGGCACCACTTTGCAGCAGTAACTTGCCGTTCGCAGCGTGCAGCTTGAAGTAAAACTGACCATCGGTTTCCCGGTACTGCTTGAAGACTGGTAACGCCACTTTTGCGCTTTTGGTTGCCGTGTTGGTTTGCGTTTGGAGGTTGCGCAGCCCCACTGCGTGACGAAGCTGCCCCATAAATGGCGTGGCAATGGCGCGCGCCTTGGCTGCTCCTTCAATCAGAATGCTCTCGATTTTGGCTGGGTTATCGATCAGTGCCTGGTAGGCCTCGCGCATGGGTGCGATCTCCTGGTCAATGCGCTCAAAGACCAACTGTTTGGCATCTGCCCAGGAAATACCTTCGCCATAGGCCTGCCGCAACGCCTGGGTTTCTTCTGTGCTGGCAAAGGCTTGGTAAATTTGAAACAATGCTGAACCTTCTACAGTTTTGGGTTCACCCGGCACCTTGGAGTCAGTCAGGATGGCGCCAATGAGTTTTTTCAGTTGCGCCCGCGGCGCGAACATCGGGATGGTGTTGTCATAGCTTTTGCTCATCTTGCGGCCATCCAGGCCGGGCAAGGTGGCCACATTGTCTTCAATGACCGCATCAGGCGGGACAAAGTGGTTGCCATAGCGGTGGTTGAAGCTGTGGGCCATGTCACGCGCCATTTCAATGTGCTGAACCTGGTCGCGGCCAACTGGTACCTTGTGGGCGTTGAACATCAAGATGTCGGCACCCATCAGCACCGGGTACATGAAGAGCCCAGCAGTCACCTCTGCGTCGGGGTCGTTGCCTGCTGCGGTGTTTTTATCAACCGCCGCCTTATAGGCGTGGGCGCGGTTGAGTACCCCTTTGCCTAGTACGCAGGTTAAAAACCAGGTGAGCTCAGGGATTTCTGGCACATCAGACTGGCGGTAAAAAACCACCCGGTCCGGGTTCAGACCAGCGGCAAGCCAACTGGCGGCAATTTCCAATGTCGAGCGTTGAATGCGCGCGGGTTCATCGACCTTGATCAGCGCGTGGTAGTCAGCCAAAAAGTAAAAACTCTCAACTCCACTGCGCAGACTGGCGCGAACTGCCGGTCGAATCGAGCCCACATAGTTGCCTAGGTGGGGTGTGCCTGATGTGGTGATACCGGTTAAAAAACGTTCAATACTCATGTTGAAAATGTCAATAAAAAGCAAAAATTTGGACTAGTTCACCAGCATGGCCAAGGGTGCCAGCAGCAGGTTAATCAGCTGGTAAGTCAAACCCATCAGCGGTTTCATCCATACGGTGCTGACCACGCCGACCAGTACCAGTGCCATGACGATGAAAAACCCCCAGGGTTCTACACGTGACACCAGCATGGCTTGGCGGTAGGGCAGCAGGCCCACCAGGATGCGGCCACCGTCCAGCGGGGGCAGTGGAAACAGGTTGAAGACGCACATCACCACATTGACCAGTACACCGCCTTGCGCCATTTCAACCAGAAACGGCTCGTTCACATCCAATCCCTTGTAGGTGTAGAGCAATATGGCCCAAAACAGCGCTTGAGCAAAATTGGCACCCGGCCCCGCCAGCGCCACCCAGATCATGTCCCGTTTTGGGTTACGCAAGTTGCCAAACCGCACCGGCACTGGCTTGGCATAGCCGAACAAGAACGCGCCCGAGGTGGCCACATACAAGATCAGCGGCATCAACAAGGTGCCCACCGGGTCGATGTGAGGCAGGGGGTTTAGCGTCACGCGCCCTAGCGCATAGGCGGTGTTGTCACCAAAGTGTTTGGCTGCGTAACCGTGCGCGGCCTCGTGCAAGGTGATGGCCAGCAATACCGGAATGGCGTAGAGCGTGACCGTTGGAATCAGGTGGGTAAAGTCCATGGTGCTTGTCTCCGGGGATGTTGGCTTACAGGCCCAATGTGGTCAGGGAGCCCCGTCCCTGGCGAATGACCACTGGTTCGCCGCCGGTCAGGTCAACCACGG
>JBIJDQ010000598.1:0-2563 GCA_044344025.1 Rhodoferax sp. | reverse complement strand
ATTTTCAGACGGACGTCGATTGCACTCAGGTATTTTTGACCTGGGAGATTCCGATTGAAAATGCTGACGTCAGCAAAGCCCTTGAAATCGTATTTGACGTAGACCCGTTGCATTCGCTAATCATGAAAGAAGAGCAGGTTTGGGTAAACGGTTCGCCGGCGGCGGTGTGTCCAGTTTCCGGCAACTGGCTGAAAGTGAATGATTAATTCGGCGAAAAAGGCGACCAAGCTTGCGAGGGTCATTGCTTGACTTAAGCCGGCAGGAGCGCATAAAGCAGCGCAAGTTGCGTTACGCTGTCAGCGCCAAGAAGAGTTGTGGAAGTTTTTCGGGAAGTTGATCGATGTTGTCGATGACGGTGTACTGTTTTCCGAAGATGTCGCTCACATATGCGTCCGCATTGGCATCCAGATTGATGCAGTAGGTGAAGATTCCATCTTGTCTGAGTTCCTTCACCGACTGGCGCGCATCTTCTATCAGGTGACGGGCGTCGTGGACATCCACATCAGAGGGTTGTCCGTCTGTCAGAACCAACAATAGTTTTTTGTCGGACTTTTGCTGACTCAAGGTATGGGCGGCATGGCGCATGGCGGCTCCCATACGTGTTGAGAATCCTGCATCCATCGCAGCCAATCGCCCCTTTACATCGTCGCCCCAGGGCTCTGTAAATCCTTTGAAATGCGAATACCGAACGTCGTGGCGGGTATTCGAATGAAAGCCGGCGATTGCCAATGGATCACCAAGGATGTCAATGGCCCAGCCCAGCAGGGACACCGCTTCGCGGCTGAGCTCCAATATGGACTGGTTCGATTTGGGTGCTTTGTCGTTCAGGGACTGCGACAGGTCCAGCAACACGGTTACGGCAATGTCACGACCGTTTGTGCGGTGGCTCATGTTGATGCGCGGATCATGATCGCAGCCGCTTTTCCAGTCGATCAAGGAGCGCAAGGCGATGTCCAGGTCGAGTTCTGCACCATCCTCCTGGTAACGTATGCGCACTTTGTCCTGTGGCTTGAGCAGGTCCAGCAGACGTTTGAGCCGCTTAGCGGTGTCGCTGTGTTTGTCCAGAATGCGATCGATCGTTGCAGGGTCACCTTTGTGGTGCAGCCGCTCATAGAGGCTCACCCAGTCGGGCCGGTACCACTGGCTGGTGTAGTCCCATTCATGGTAGTGACGCGGCGGCAATTCGGTTGCCTCATCGCTTGCAGTGGTGCGCGGCGTATTGTCAAATTGTTCTTCGTCATCGCTGAGTTCGTGAAACTGCCATAGGTGGCGGTTGTCATCACGGTAGCTGACTTGCGTATCTTGAAAGAAAGTCGTCGCCAGCTGATCGCTTTGGAGCCGGGTCTTCGCCAGATAGGACAGGGCGAGGTTTGCGATTACTGTTGTATCGGATGTGCCCACTGCAACGGCTGCTTGAACGCGCCCGGCAAAGGTGAGAAGTTCGGCGTTTTGGTAGTTGTGGTGGGGGTCGAGCACTGCGCGGGAGAGCATGGTGAGCCGATGACGCAGGCAGGAATGCGTGGCAGGGTTGCAAGCGTCAGGTGCGGGTACGGGATGAAGAGCCAGCAGCAATTCACGCAAGCCGGGGTATTGTTGGATGGCCAGCAGGTCAACGCGCGCATCTTCGAGTGTTTCAATCGTCAGTCGTTGCGCCGGGCTGAAATTGTCCGCAAAAATGGGTGTGCTCCAGCGCCGGTGGGCTGCCATATGGGCAAGCGCAGCGCGGTAGCGGTCGATGCCCGAAACCTTGTTGTCGTCGTCATACACGTCTGGAAGCCGTATGCCCTGCGAATCAAAATACGGCGCGCCAGGGTTCGTCGCGTCCGGCAGGGTTGAATAGGGCACGAGGTAATCCGCATCCTCCCAAAGGGCCAGCAGGTAGAGATCGAGTTTGCGTATGTTGTCGACCAGCAAGGTTCCGTGGCGCTCGCGCTGCAGCATGGCCTTACTGTCGGGTGACCGTAATCTGAAGAAGTCGCGTTGCTGGTCCGGGTGGTTCTTGTAGTTGTGGATGCCGTATTCGGTCCAGTTACGCAAACCTTCAATGGTGAGCATGGTCAGCAGGTGTGGCGCGTGCTCAAAAAAGTCAATCAGACTGGGGCTGGGGTAGGTTTTGTGAATGCCGTGGATCGAACTGCTGGTGCGCTCCATGGTGTGCAAGGCCAAGTCCAGGTAAAGCTGCATTTGCGCTTGCGTGGGCAGTCGCCGTGCAACGCTGGCAAGCGACTGGAAAAATGGCGCAATAGCCCGGCCATTGGGTGATTTGTTGAGCACGCGCGTTGCGTCCATGATGGATGCCAGCGCGGTTTCCCCCAGGATGGCCGCAACCTGCGGCCACTCCTGCAAAAATATAAGCACAGGTTCTACACCGCGCCCCATCTTGCTCAAAAAACGACCACTTTCAAGATAAGCGGTGAGACCCTCCGGGCTCAGTACGGCTTGCGCCTCGACCATGCAGTCTTCCAAAACCTCTGCAACCTGAGGGAAGCCGCAGTCGAGCAGGGCGCGCTTGGCGTTCATCCAAACACGGCATCAATGGCATGGTCCAGGGTGGCGCGAATGT
>JBIJDQ010000596.1:0-2565 GCA_044344025.1 Rhodoferax sp. | reverse complement strand
CTTGCACCACCTGGTTTTTGAAGTGGTGGACAACTCCATCGATGAGTCATTGGCGGGCCACTGCGACGACATTCTGGTCACCATCCACACCGACAATTCGGTGTCGGTGGTGGACAACGGCCGTGGCATTCCCACCGGCATCAAGATGGACGACAAGCACGAACCCAAACGCTCAGCGGCCGAAATCGCACTGACCGAATTGCACGCTGGCGGCAAGTTCAACCAAAACAGCTACAAGGTGTCTGGCGGTCTGCACGGCGTGGGCGTGAGCTGCGTGAATGCCTTGAGCAAAATGTTGCGCCTGACCATTCGCCGCGACGGCAAAGTGCACGTCATGGAATTCAGCAAGGGTTTTGTGCAGAACCGCCTCATTGAAAAAGTCAATGGCGTTGACGTGTCGCCCATGAAGGTGATTGGCGAAACCGAAAAGCGCGGTACCGAAGTCCACTTCCTGCCTGACCTGGAAATTTTCCAGACCAACACCGACTTTCACTACGAAATTTTGAGCAAACGCCTGCGTGAACTCAGCTTTTTGAACAACGGTGTGCGCATTCGCCTCAAAGACGAGCGCACCGGCAAAGAAGACGACTTCTCAGGCGCCGGTGGTGTCAAAGGCTTCGTGAATTTCATCAACAAAGGCAAGACGGTGTTGAACCCCAACATCTTTCATGCCCTGGGTGACCGCCAAAGCGACCAAAACACCAACATTGGCGTCGAAGTGGCCATGCAGTGGAACAGCGGCTATAACGAGCAAGTGCTGTGCTTTACCAACAACATTCCCCAGCGCGACGGAGGCACCCACCTGACCGGGCTTCGCGCTGCCATGACGCGCGTCATCAACAAATACATTGACGACACCGAGATTGCCAAAAAAGCCAAAGTCGAAGTCACTGGTGACGACATGCGCGAAGGCCTGTGCTGCGTGTTGAGCGTGAAAGTTCCAGAGCCAAAATTCAGCAGCCAAACCAAAGACAAGCTGGTGAGTTCTGAAGTTCGCGGCCCCGTCGAAGACATCGTCTCCAAGTTGCTTTACGACTACCTTCAAGAACGCCCGGCGGATGCCAAGATTATTGTCGGCAAGATCGTCGAAGCCGCCCGCGCTCGCGAAGCCGCCCGCAAGGCGCGTGACATGACCCGTCGCAAAGGCGTGCTTGACGGCATGGGCCTGCCCGGCAAACTGGCAGATTGCCAGGAAAAAGACCCTGCCATGTGCGAGATTTACATCGTCGAGGGCGACTCCGCCGGTGGCTCAGCCAAACAGGGCCGTGACCGTAAATTCCAGGCCATTCTGCCCCTGCGCGGCAAGATTCTGAACGTGGAAAAAGCCCGCTATGAAAAGCTGCTCACCAGCAACGAAATCCTGACGCTTATCACAGCTCTCGGCACCGGCATTGGCAAAGCAGGTGGCAGCACCGGCAACGACGACTTTGACGTGGCCAAACTGCGCTACCACCGCATCATCATCATGACCGATGCCGACGTGGACGGTGCCCACATCCGCACCTTGCTGCTCACTTTCTTCTACCGCCAAATGCCTGAACTGGTGGAACGCGGCCACATCTACATTGCCCAGCCACCGCTGTACAAGGTCAAGGCTGGCAAGGAAGAGCTTTACCTGCAAGGTGCCACCGACCTTGACAATTTCTTGCTGCGTGTGGCGTTGATCAACGCATCTGTGCACACGGGTGGCGACAACGGTGTCTTGCTCTCCGGTGACACCCTCACCGAATTGGCCCGAAAACACCAGCTGGCCCAGGCCGTGATTGCACGTCTTTCACACTTTTCTGATGTGTCAGCCTTGCGTGCAATTGCCGATGGTGTCGCACTGAACCTTGACACCCTGGCCGATGCTGAGAATTCGGCAGCCGCACTCCAAGCCGATTTGCCAGATGCCGAAGTGGCTGGCGAGTTTGACACCCGCACAGACAAACCCATCTTGCGCATCAGTCGGCGCCTGCATGGCAACGTCAAGAGCAGCGTGCTCACCCAGGACTTTGTCCATGGCGCAGACTACGCCGCGCTGGCCGAGGTGGCAAAAACCTTCAAGGGCCTCTTGGGTGACGGAGCTAAAGTCATGCGGGGCGAAGGTGAACGCCAAAAAGAAGCCAAGGTAGCCGACTTCCGTGAAGCCATGACCTGGCTGATTTCCGAGGCAGAACGCACCACCAGCCGCCAGCGCTACAAAGGGCTCGGTGAAATGAACCCCGAGCAACTTTGGGAAACCACCATGGACCCCACCGTGCGCATTTTGTTGCGGGTGCAGATTGACGATGCCATTGAAGCCGACCGGGTGTTCACCATGCTCATGGGTGACGAGGTCGAACCCCGGCGCGAATTTATTGAAACCAATGCGCTTCGGGCTGGCAACATTGACATCTGATCCGGGCCAATACTGACACGATTTGGCAGTAGTGCATGTGCGAGAATGCACGCTGTCTGTTTTTCAGCAATGTGCGGCTGTAGCTCAGTGGATAGAGTATTGGCCTCCGAAGCCTATAGTCACCCGGGCGGCATGCGAAAATACGAATATCGGTCTTTTTTAGAGTTGCGGCTGTAGCTCAGTGG
>JBIJDQ010000597.1:0-2565 GCA_044344025.1 Rhodoferax sp. | reverse complement strand
GTGGCCACGGGCGCCATGCCGCCCCTGGCCAAGTTTGCCGCCGCCCCGTTTGGCATTGTGGAACGCCTGGCCGAACCCAATGGCTTGGCGGTGCTGCCGGTCACGTTGCGCCGCGTCGAAGGTGCCCCCACCAGCAATGCCCCAGGCGGCAAGGTCAGCACATTCACCCCGGGGACAGACGCCGACATCATCACCTGGTTTGCCAGAGTGCAGCGTTATGACAACTTCACCGTAGCCCGAAAAATGGCGGCCAAAGAGGTCAAGGGGCCATTACCCAAAGCGCTTGATCCACAAACCAAAGACGAGGTGCAGGCGCGCATGGTGTCGCTGCTGCAAGGCCAGCCGGGCATCAAGACCTTTGATCTGCCCCACCCCACTGGCGGTGACCCCCGGCCTTTTGAGGTGGTTGGCATCCCGCTGACTACAGGTTTTCATGTCATTGAGATCGCCTCAGAAAAGCTGGGCTCCGCACTGCTGGACGACCGCCATGGCGGTCAGCGCCTGATGTTTGTGCGCACCTCGGCGCTGGTCACCAATCTGGGGGTGCACTTCAAGCTGGGGCGTGAAAACGCCATGGCCTGGGTGACCACGCTTGACAAAGGTCAGCCCGTGGCCAACGCGCGAGTCCGGGTGTCCAGCTGCGATGGCCGTGAACTGGCCACCGGCACCACCAACGCGCAGGGCCTCGCCACGTTCACCAATCTGTCGCCCAGAGCGCCCGGGTGCAATGGCAAAGGCCAGACCGGCAGCACCGAGCAGGCCTACTTTGTCAGCGCCCGTGCCACACAGCCCGCCGTTGGCACACAAGGCCCGGTTGACGACATGGCCTTCACCTGGAGCGACTGGAACCGGGGCATTGAGCCCTGGCGCTTTAACCTGCCCACCAACTCCGATGCCCGCCCGGACGAGCGCGCCCACAGCATTCTGGACCGCACCCTGCTGCGCGCCGGTGAAACCGTGTCAATGAAACACCTGTTGCGCGCTGAGACCTCAAAAGGGTTTGCGCTGGCTGCATCAGCGCCCAGCACACTGGTCGTGACCCACCTGGGCAGCGGCCAGCAATACAGCCAGCCTTTGAGCTGGCGCAAAACAGCCACGGGGGGTCAAAGTGCGGAAAGCACTTTTGCCATCCCGCCAGCGGCCAAACTGGGGGTCTACGAGGTTGAACTGCGCGGGGCAGACAACACCGGCCGCAACTTCACCAGCGGCCAGTTTCGCGTGGAAGAGTTCCGCCTGCCGGTGTTTGAGGGCCGCATTACCCCCAGCGACAAAAAAGCCTTGGTCAATGTGACCACTGTGCCGGTGGATGTGCAGCTGAACTACGTGGCGGGCGGTGCAGCGGCCAAGCTGCCAATCAAGGTCTCGGCCCTGGTGCGGGCCAAATGGCTGGACTACCCTGACTTTGGCGAATTCAGCTTCTCACCGCCACGCGGGCGCAATGACAACCCCGGCGCGGGTGAAGAAGAGGCCAACGCCAGTTCGGATGCGTGGGTGATTGCCGACAAACTGGCTCTGATGCTGGACAAAAATGGCAGTGGCAAGCTGGTGCTGGACAAAATGCCCACCGCAAAGCAAGCACAAGAGCTGTTGCTGGAAGCCAGCTACCCCGACCCCAACGGCGAGGTGCAAACCCTGCGCCACACCACCACCCTGTGGCCTGCCGCCGTGGTGGCAGGCATCAAGACCGAGGGCTGGGTCAGCATGGCCAGCGCAGGCAAACAAAGCATCAAGTTCCAGGCCCTGGCGCTGGACTTGAGCGGCAAAGCCCAAGCCGGTGTGGCGCTGGATGTGAAGGCCACGGCCCGCATCGTCACCACCAGCCGCAAACGCATGGTGGGGGGCTTTTACACCTACGACAACAAAACCAGCGTGAAAGAACTCGGCAGTGTGTGCAGCGGCAAAAGTGATGCACGCGGCCTGCTGCTGTGTGAAGCCAACCTGACCGAACCCGGTGAGGTGGAACTGGTGGTCACCGCTCGTGACAGCGCAGGCAACAGCATCCAGGCCGCGTCTTCGGTGTATGTCACCCGGCAAGGTGAGTTGTGGTTTGGTGGCGAAAACCATGACCGCATGGACCTGCTGCCCGAGAAAAAGAGTTACCAGCCCGGTGACATCGCCAGGTTTCAGGTGCGCATGCCGTTTCGTTTTGCCACCGCACTGCTGACCGTGGAGCGCGAGGGCATTTTGCATTCTGAGGTGGTCAAGCTCAACGGGCAAGACCCCACCATTGAACTCAAGGTCAAGGAAGGCTGGGGCCCCAACGTGGTGGTGAGTGTGCTGGCCCTTCGCGGCAGGCTGCGCGAGGTGCCGTGGTACAGCTTCTTCACCTGGGGTTACAAGGCACCGCGCGAATGGTGGACCAGCTTCTGGGTGGAGGGGCGTGAATACGTGGCCCCCACCGCGCTGGTGGATTTGAGCAAACCCGCGTTTCGCCTGGGGGTGGCTGAAATCCGCGTGGGCACCCAAGCCCACCAGTTGGCGGTAGCAGTAAAAGCCGACAAAGAAAGCTACCCGGTGCGCGGCAAGGCGCAGGTGAGCATTGCCGTCAAACTGCCCAATGGCCAG
>JBIJDQ010000595.1:0-2567 GCA_044344025.1 Rhodoferax sp. | reverse complement strand
CAAGGTACCGGGTGTCTGGGGGCCATACTTGGGTGCCATGTTGCCGGGGTACTGGTTGAATGAGGGTGGTCAAAGCGCTGCCGGTGCCCTGCTGGATTGGACCCTGCGCCAATGTGATGCCTGGCCGCTGCTGGAAGCCACTGCCAAGAAAGAAGATCGCAACCTTTATGCGGTACTTAACGACTGGTTGGCCGATCTGGAACAGCGCGAGCGCTGGCCCACCCGTGACCTGCATGTGCTTGCCGACCACCATGGCAACCGATCTCCCCGGGCTGACCCACACGCCCGTGGGGCGGTGGTTGGCTTGACCATCGAGTCCGGCAAAGACGCGCTGGCGCGCCTCTACCTGGCCACATTACAAGCGCTGGCTTATGGCACCCGCCACATCATCGAGCGCATGAACACCTCTGGGCACACCATTGAACGCATTGTGATGTGTGGTGGTGGCAGCAAAAACCCGTACTGGCTGCGGGAAAACGCCGATGCCACCGGTTGCGCCATCCATCTGGTGAGCGAGGAAGATGCGGTCACCCTGGGTGCTGCCTTGCTGGCTGCTGTGGCCAGCGGTGCTTTTGCCAGCCTCCCCGACGCGGCGGCGCAGATGGTGCGCCCGGGTGGCAGCGTGGCCGCAAGGCCTGACACCAAAACGTTTCACGATGCCAAGTACGCGGTTTATTTGCAGCTTTACCAGGACATGGCGCGCTGCCGCGCTGCCATGCGGGACTGGCAGCCAAGCTGACTTGGCCCAATTTTTAGATCACCCTCCTTCAGGATAACGCCATGTTGACACTGACGCTCCCCCCCTCCCCGCCCATGATCACCGTAGGTGACAAAGAGGTTTTGCTGGTCACTAACGCTGACCTGCGTGAATCAGCCAATGTGGAATGTTGGCCGGTGCAAAGCAAATATGAAACCAAGCTGACACAGGCGGGCGACAGGCTGGGCTACAAAATAAAGCGTGCGCATCTCTTCAAAGGCGACAAGGGCCACGGCTTCATCAGCAGCCAACGTGAAGGCAGTGACCTGTTTGCCAGCATTGACCCGGATGCCCCGGTGATTGTGTTGCTGACCGCCTGGCAATACTCGCACCACCTGGCTCCCAGCCTGGTCAAACACCGTGGCCCGGTGCTGCTGCTGGCCAACTTTGACGGCACCTGGCCTGGGCTGGTGGGCATGCTGTGCATGGCAGGCACCCTGACCAGCCTGGGCAAAACCTATTCACGCCTGTGGTCTACGGATTTTGACGATGCCTTTTTTGACCAGGGGCTTGCGACCTGGCTGAGCACCCACCAGATCACCCACGACACGTCCTATCTGACCCCGGTGGATGCGTCGCACCCGGCCGCCAGCACACCCGCCTGGGCCATTGGGTGCCAGGTGGGCGAGTATGTGTTGCAACACAAAGAGATCATTGGCCTGTTTGACAGCTTTTGCATGGGCATGATCAACGGTGTATTTCCACAAAAGGCGCTGGTTGACATTGGCATGCCGCTGGAGAGCCTGTCGCAGTCGGCCTTGCTGGTGGAGATGGCCAAGGTGCCACAAGCCTTGCGGGAAGAATGCCTGGCCTGGTACGAGGCCCGAGGCATGACGTTCCAGTTTGGCACTGACCCGGCCAGGGAACTCACCCGTGCGCAGGTGCTTGAACAGTGCGCCATGATGATTGCCATGGCGCGTTTTACCCAGCGCTTTGGCCTGACCGCTGTGGGCGTGCAATACCAGCAAGGCCTGGCCCAGTCTTGTGCCGCATCCGACTTTGCCGAAGGTGCCATCGGGTCCACCGAGCGGTTTCCGATTCCTGACGAATCGGGCCAGATCATCCGCGCCGGCAAACCTATTCCTTGCATCAATGAAGTGGACATGGGTACCGCCATTCCGCAAACCATGTTGTGGCGGTTGCTGGATTCCCTCGGTCTGCCTAGTGAGACCACGCTGCACGACATCCGCTGGGGCAGTGAGTTTGAGGGCACGTTCTACTGGGACCTTGAAATTTCCGGCTCGGTGCCGTTTGAACACCTCAAGGGCGGCATTGCAGGTGCCACCGGCTACCGGCAACCCGCCATGTATTTCCCCAAGGGTGGCTCGTCCATCCACGGCCAGGGCAAGGCTGGGCGGCTGATCTGGGCACGTGCGCACTACGAGGGCACGCAGGTGATGCTGCACATCGGCACCGGCACCGCCACCGAGTTGCCAGCCCCTGAATTTGAGCGTCGCCGCCGCGCCACCACCTATGAGTGGCCGCTGCTCAATTGTGTGCTGGACGGCATCACACGTGACGACTTGATGGCCGGTCACCAGAGCAACCACATCACGGTGGCCTACGTGGCTGAGGCCCATTTGCAGGATGTGTTGCGTGCCTTTGTGGCGCAGGCCCTGACCCAACACATTCAGGTGTTTGTCACAGGCAGTGCGGCTAACCTGCTGTAGACGGCTGACCATGTGGATCGCGCCACCCCAGCACACCAGCTTAGGTGCCAAATGCTATTTTTTAAGAGAAATAGGGCTATGGCGCATATGAATAAAGCACTTATAGCTACAAATAAAATAGCAAACAGGCCAATCAGTAT
>JBIJDQ010000594.1:0-2570 GCA_044344025.1 Rhodoferax sp. | reverse complement strand
CGCTGACCTGGAACAGCTTTTCCACCGCTCTCAGCATGCGCTTGTCAGGTAGAAAAATGATCACATGGTCATCGGCCTGAATTGTCAGATCATGGTAGGGCATCAGCAGTTCGCAAGCGGCATCCGTACCGCGCACAATGGCACCAATTCGGGCACCCTTGGGCAGTTCAATCTGCTCAATTCGCCGCCCCACCAGCCGGGAGGTGCGGGCATCCCCGCGCGCTACACCCTCAATCGCTTCGGCTGCGCCACGGCGCAAGCTGTGCACCGCCGCCACATCACCTCGCCTGATGTGGGTCAAAAGTTCGCCAATGATGGTCTGCGAAGGCGACAGTGCAATGTCAATGGTGCTGCCTTGCATCATCTCTGCATAAATGCGCCGGTTAATCAGCGCAATCACGCGCCGCACACCCAAGCGTTTGGCCAGCATGCTTGACAAGATGTTGTCCTCGTCATCACCCGTGAGGGCAATGAACAGGTCCATGTCGCCCACGTTTTCTTCGGTCAGCAGGTCTTCGTCGGTGGCATCACCCTCAAGCACCAGCACCTCGCTGGGCAACTCGCTGGCCAGGTACTCACAACGCTTGCGGTTTTGGTCGATGATCTTGACTTGGCATTGCCCGACCAAGCTGCGTGCCAGCCGCAAGCCCACTTTGCCCCCCCCGGCAATCATCACGCGGCGCACCGGTTGGTCAAAGGCGTGGATGGCCCCCAGCACGTGTCGAATCTTGTCTTTGTCGGCCAGCACAAACACCTCATCACCGGGCAACACCCGCGTGCCAGGCTCCACATGCAGCTCAGCGTCTTGTCGGTAGATGGCCACCACGCGCATGGTGGCCGCCGGAAACAGCGCCTTGAATTCACTGATGGTGTGGTTCACCAGTTGTCCCTGCGCCGAGGCACGGACCGCAATCAGGTGGGCGCGGCCCTGCGAGAACTCAAGCACCTGCAACGCCTCAGGATAGTCAATCAGCAAGTGGATGTAATGCATGACCGACTCTTCGGGACAGATCACATGGTCTACCGCAAAGCCGTTCTTGCCCAGCAGGGCATCACCCTCCAGAAACTCGGGGGAGCGCACCCGGGCAATGGTGGTGGAGATGTTAAAAACGTCATGTGCGACCTTGCAGGCGGTCAGGTTGGTCTCGTCCAGCGCGGCGCAAGCAATGAACATGTCGGCATCGTCGGCACCGGCGCGGCGCAACACCGAAGGCTGGATGCCATTGCCCGCCACACCACGCAGGTCAAGCCGATCCTCCAGAACGCGCAAACGTTCGGGATCTGGGTCAATGACGGTGATGTCGTTTTGCTCGGAAACCAGGCTCTCGGCCACACTCTCACCGACACGGCCAGCACCCAAAATAATGATTCGCATAAACAATGCCCTTGAGTTAACGAATCATAGCCGGGGCATGGTGCAAATTGCTGTCAGCCGTGAACGTTTGGACCACTCGTTTGCGCGCACTTTAGCGCGCAAATTACCCATGCGCATACCAATCCGCTGGCATTCAGTGCCCCACCTTACCCCTTTCCTTGACGACTCCAAAATCCACAATGGGGTTCGGCCTCTTTCAAGGAATATAGGCCTATAGTTCACATCAAAATCGTTGGAAGACATAGGAATAGAAATGTCCATGAAACTCAAATTTCGCTTGACTCCGACGCTGGTGGCACTGGTCAGCGCGGTGCTGATGCTGGCTTACACCGGTTATGACCTGGCTCGTGAGCGGGGTGAGACGATTGCACGCGCCGAACTACAGACCCAAAACTTCGCCCAGGTATTGGAGGAGCATGCACGTCAGACCCTGCACCGGGTAGGCACCCATCTTGCCCAGGCTGATGCGGCTCTGGTGCCGCTGCGCCGGGCCAGTGGGTTCGATGTGTCGCAGGCCCAGCTCCTATTGGCCCAATTGCTGCCGACTGATCGGTTGATTGAGAATGTGTTGCTGCTGGGCGATAACGGCGCGTTGCTGCTTTCGACCAAAGTCGAACCCAGCTTGGGGTATGGTGTGGGCGCGAGCAGCGACTACTTTGCACCCCATGTGCGCGGTGCAGACCGCGAACTGGTGTTTGGCAGCCCGGTGAAGGCTGCTGATGGTCAGTGGTTATTGCCAGTGAGTCGCCGCTTGGGAAACGTTGGCACAGCCTTAGACGGCGTGCTGGTGGCCATGGTTAGGGCAGCGTATTTTCAGACCTTTTACGACTCGATTGAGCGCGGGCCAGACGGTTTCACAACGCTGTTTCTATCGTCTGGCTCAGCCGTGGTCACGTCTCCGCTGGCTGATGCCGTGATTGGCAAAAATTGGTCCCACTCACCCATGTTTCGCCAGCATTTGCCTGCCTGGCCGACGGGGACCGTGCGGCAGGTGGTCGTCAAAGATGAGATCGAGCGCATTTACAGCTACCGCGCTCTGAACGACTACCCGGTGGTGGTGACCTATGGGCTGTCAATGGCCTCCGTTTTGGGCGCTTGGCAGCAAAGCGCCTGGAACCACGGCTTGTTGATGGTGCTGGCGCTGCTGCTGGTGGCTGGTGCTGCCATCGCACTAAGGCGCCAGGAAGCCTTGCGC
>JBIJDQ010000593.1:0-2578 GCA_044344025.1 Rhodoferax sp. | reverse complement strand
CTGGTGACATTTTGCAAACCGCACGTGACACCGCAGCCACCACCTACCGCAAATTTGCCATTTACCTGGCAGCCACCCTGGCCTGTGTGATGCTGACGCTGCTGCTGTCGTTTTTTATCATTCGCCATTTACTCGGCGAGCTTGGCGGCGAACCGGCCTATGCCACCCGCATTGCCAAAGAGGTGGCGGCTGGTAACTTAAAGCTGAACATTACCCTCCAACCCAAGGACAGTTCAAGCCTGTTGTTTGCCATGAAGACCATGGTGGCCCGGCTGTCGCAGGTGGTCAACGATGTCAACCGCGGGGCACAAGCCCTGGGCAGCGCAGCCGAGGAGGTCAGCGCCACAGCCCAGTCCTTGAGTCAGGCTGCCAGTGAACAGGCCGCCGGCGTGGAGCAAACCAGCACCTCCATGGCCCAAATGACCTCCAGCATTGCCCAAAACACGGAAAACGCCAAGACGACCAACAGCATGGCCAGCAATGCCGCCAATGATGCGGCCGCGGGCGGCGAAGCCGTCGCCTCGACCGTGATCGCCATGAAGCAGATCGCAAAAAAGGTGGTCCTGATCGACGACATTGCCGCGCAAACGAACCTGCTGGCCTTGAATGCGGCAATTGAAGCCGCCCGTGCCGGTGCGCATGGCAAAGGGTTTGCGGTGGTGGCCGCAGAGGTGCGCAAACTCGCCGAGCGCAGCCAGGTGGCCGCACAAGACATTGGCGAAGTGGCCAGCAGCAGTGTGGCATTGGCTGAGAAAGCGGGCCGCTTGTTGACCGAGATCGTGCCCAACATCCGCAAGACCTCTGACCTGGTGCAGCAAATTACGGTGGCCTCCACCCAGCAGTCTGGAGGGGTACGCCAGATCAATGCCGCCGTGGGCCAGCTCAGCCAAACCACCCAGCAAAATGCCTCAGCCTCAGAGCAATTGGCCGCCACCAGCGAAGAAATGAGCGGCCAGGCCGAGCAGCTGCAGCAAACCATGAGGTTTTTCAAGCTTTGAGGTGAAACCACAAACAATGGAGTTATGCAACCCATGACACTCAATCACTCTCTATTTGATAGCTTCATACGCTTACCCGACAAGCACTAGAAGCCTAAAACACTTAAAAAATTTACCCAAGGACCCGAATTGCAGGCCACGCCCATCACCGACGCAGAATTTGCCCAGTTTCAGCGCTTTATTTTTGAGGCTGCGGGCATTTCCATGGCTGATGCCAAAAAGGCCCTGGTCACCGGGCGACTGGGCAAACGGCTGGCGGTGCACGGACTCAACAGCTTTGGCGCGTATTTCAAACTGCTCTCCAGCAGCCAACACACAGCGGAGGTTCAGATGGCGGTGGACCTGCTGACCACCAACGAGACCTATTTCTTCAGGGAAATCAAGCACTTTGAATTCATGCGCACCCAGGTGCTGGCGGCACGCAGCAGGCCGCAGCCTTACCGCCTGTGGAGCGCGGCCAGTTCCAGTGGCGAAGAGGCTTACAGCATGGCCATGGTGCTGGCCGACTGCATGCAAACCACACCGTGGGAGATTTTGGGCACCGACATCAGCACCCGCGTGCTTGAGGGTGCGCGCCGCGCGCTTTACTCCCTGGAGCGCGGGCGGCACATTCCACCTGACTTTTTGCGCCGCTTTTGCCGCAAAGGCACCGGCCAATACGACGGCATGCTGCTGGTGAACCAGGAATTGCGCCAGCGCGTCAGCTTCAAACACGCCAATTTGAACGAACCCCTGCCGGAGCTGGGCAAGTTTGACATGGTGTTTTTGCGCAATGTGATGATCTACTTCAACAACGATACCAAGCGCGAGGTGGTGGCGCGGGTGATTGCCACCATCAAGCCCGGTGGCTATTTTTGTGTGGGGCATTCCGAGAGCCTGAACGACATCAGCACAGCCGTGAAAATGGTGGCCCCCTCCATTTACCAAAAACCGCTCTGACTCAGCTATGGCGCGCCTTAAAGACCTGATGGACATTTTTTTGCAGCCGGGTGAGCTGTTTGTGGGTGATGCTGGTTTTCAGATTCGCACCATTTTGGGCTCTTGTGTGTCGATCACGCTGTGGCACCCCCAGTTGCGCGTGGGCGGCATGTCGCATTTTTTGCTCCCCACACGGGGCAAGACGGTGCATGCCGACGAGCATGATGGACGTTATGGCGATGAGGCGCTGGAGCTGATGTTTCGTGACCTCAAGGCCGCTGGCGCCAACCCCAAGCAGTGCCAGGCCAAGATTTTTGGTGGCGGCAACATGTTTCCCGGCAACCAGCACGCGCGGGGCCAACAGGCCAGAGGGCTGTCGGTGGGCAGGCGCAATGGTGAGGCGGCGCGTGCGCTGCTTGGCCATCACGGCATAGAGGTGGTGACCGAGAGCCTGTTTGGCATTGGGCACCGCCAGATTATTTTTGACGTCAGCAAGGGCGACGTCTGGGCCAAACAGGTCAGACCTTCGTCGCTGGAAATTTCAGCAGAAGGCACAACACAAGGAGGCTCAAAATGAGTCGAATCAAAGTCCTGGTGGTCGACGACTCTGCGGTGGTGCGCCAGGTGGTGACCAGCCAACTGGCGCAAGACCCCGAGATTGA
>JBIJDQ010000046.1:0-9523 GCA_044344025.1 Rhodoferax sp. | reverse complement strand
TGGCAATGGCAACCGCACCTTTGCTGCGTGCGCCCGACAAACACACCAAAATCAACGGCAAGGCCTTGTTCTTGACGGTGGTCGCCAGCTTGCCTTCAAGCTGACTCAAGGGAATATTTTTGGCCCCCACCACGTGACCGGCGGCAAACTCGGCAGGCTCACACACATCGATCACCACGGCTTTTTCGCGGTTCATGAGTTGCACTGCAGCATCGGCGGTGAGTGCGCCTGCGCCCGCGCCGTTGAGCACTGGCCACAACAGCATGCCACCGGCTGCCAGTGCCACCGCAATCAACATCCAGTTATCAATAATAAATTTCACTTGTGTGTCCTTGAGAAGTTAAGCTTGAGCCAAGCTCGCCATTTTAGAATGCTGTGGCGTATTGCATTGACCCGCTTAGGGTCCAACCTTACCCCATGCACCAAGTTGCCTTGATTTGCCAGGGGAAACCCTCTTTTTTATTACATACTGTCGGGAACAAGGGCTGCATTGGCGCATCCAATCCGATCACATTAACTCGCTCACAAGCTCTGGAAACACCATGGGTCAAAAATTGAAAGTCGCTGGCTGGGTCTCGGTCGGGGTACTGGCCGGGGTTCTGACCACGGTATCGCTGCAAACCGTGGCGCGCGGGGCACTGGCCCCATTGCCGCTGGAGGAACTGCAGCAACTCGCTGCCGTGTTTGGCATGGTTAAAAGCAATTATGTCGAACCAGTGGATGAGAAAAAGCTCATCACCGATGCCATTGCCGGCATGGTGGCCGGGCTGGACCCGCACTCGGTCTACCTCGACAAAAAATCGTTGAAAGACTTCAACGAAGGCACCACGGGCAAGTTTGTCGGGGTCGGCATCGAGATTTCCCAGGAAGATGGCCTGATCAAGGTGGTGTCGCCCATTGAAGACTCACCTGCTTTTCGGGCCGGACTCAAGCCCAATGACCTGATCGTAAAAATTGACGACACCCCAGTCAAAGGCATGACGCTCAACGAAGGCGTGAAACGCATGCGCGGCGAGCCCAACACCAAGGTCATGCTGAGCATTTTCCGCAAGGAAGAAAACCGCACGTTTCCGGTGACCATTACCCGGGAAGAAATCAAAACCCAAAGCGTTAAGGCCAAACTGGTTGAACCGGGCTATGGTTGGATTCGGGTCAGCCAGTTTCAGGAACGCACGGTGGCTGACTTTGCCCGCAAGCTTGAAGAAATTTACAAGCAAGACCCCAAGCTCAAAGGTCTGGTGCTTGACCTGCGCAATGACCCGGGCGGTTACCTGGATGCCGCAGTGGCGATTTCTGCCGCCTTTTTGCCAGAAAACGTAACGGTAGTGTCTGCCAACGGGCAACTGGCCGAGAGCAAGTTCACCTACAAGGCCGCTGCACGCTTTTACCACCGCCGTGGCGGACCAGACCCCCTGAAACACCTGGAAGAAGTGACCCGGGGCGCGTTCAAAACCGTGCCACTGGTGGTGCTGGTCAATGAGGGCTCAGCCTCGGCCAGTGAAATTGTGGCTGGTGCCTTGCAAGACCACAAACGCGCCAAGGTGCTGGGCAACCAGACCTTTGGCAAGGGATCGGTGCAAACCGCAGTGTGCCTGGACTCGGCATTTCGCATGGACAACTGCCCCACGGCCGCCCTCAAGCTGACCACCAGCCGCTACTACACCCCCAGTGGCAAATCCATCCAGGCCAAAGGCATCGTGCCCGACGTGATGGTGGACGAAACTGAAGAGGGCAACCTTTTTGCCGCGTTGCGCACACGGGAAGCTGACCTTGAAAAACACCTAAACAGTGGCCAAGGCACGGAGGTGAAAGACACCGCCCGTGAAAAAGCCCGGGAAGATGCACGTATCAAGCTAGAAGAGGAAATGAAAAAGCCCGCCTCTGAGCGCAAGGTGCCCGAGTTCGGCACGGCCAAAGATTGGTCCCTGACTCAGGCCCTGAACCAGCTCAAGGGCCTGTCGGTCACGGCGAGCAAAACGCTGGTTGAGCGCCCCGAAGAGAAAAAAGAAAACTAAGGGCCTCACGTGAACGATGACGACTTGCTGCGCTACTCGCGCCACATCCTGCTCAATGAGGTGGGCGTGGAAGGCCAGCAGCGCATTCAGGCCGCCCATGTGCTGGTCATTGGCGCAGGCGGGTTGGGTTCACCCGTTGCGCTGTACCTTGGCTCCGCCGGGGTCGGTCACATCACTGTGGTGGATCACGACACGGTGGACATGACCAATTTGCAACGGCAAGTGGCCCACACCGTAGCGCGTGTTGGCAGCCCCAAAGTCACCTCCATTCAAACGGCCATTGCCCAGCTCAACCCCGGCGTGCAGGTCACAGCCATCCAGAAGCGCGCCGACGCGGCCCTGCTGAACGACCTAGTGGCGCAAGCCGACGTGGTGCTGGACTGCTGTGACAACTTCAGCACCCGCCACGCCATCAACATGGCCTGTGTGACACACAAAAAGCCGCTGGTGTCAGGCGCGGCCATCCGGTTTGATGGCCAGGTCTGCGTGTACGACCCACGTGACGCGCTCTCGCCGTGTTACGCCTGTGTGTTCCCGTTGGACGCCACCTTTGAAGAAACCCGCTGCGCCACCATGGGGGTGTTTGCACCGCTGGTAGGCATCATCGGCACCATGCAGGCAGCAGAGGCTTTGAAGCTGATCAGTGGCGCAGGTCAGGCCCTAACTGGCCGGTTGCTGATGCTTGACGGTCGCGCGATGGAATTCACCGAGATGCGCGTGGGCAGGCAGGCAAGCTGCAGCGTGTGCGGCTCAGTGGACTGAATCCATCTGCACCACGACCCCTACGGCTTGGTGGGATAACAACTGCCAACACGTTTTCGGAAATCACGCGGCAGTTCCGCACCCGCATTTGCAAACACACCTCTGCGGGCTGCCTTGGCCGCCGCTTCCTGAATTGCATAAGGGCCACTGCTGCGGTGCCAGCGGCTCGACCAAGCATGGCCCGCCTCCACCATCCGAGCACCCACATCCTGCCCGTCGACCTGAACAACTGCCAGACCCCGACCATAAATGTCTTGGTACTTGACGCTGACTTGCACCGGTTTGACTGACACCATCTGCACCAATGCGTCACGCGAGGCCGGGCCTCCCGCTTGGCACAGCTCGGGCGCATCCAGTCCTTGCAGGCGCAACTTTCGCGCAGTGTCTTCGCCCTGTGGCTTGACCCACAAGGTGTCTCCGTCTGACACATGCGTCACATGGCCCGAAAACACCTCAGCCATTCCCCAATAAGGCCAAAAAAACCCTGCAAAAACCAAGTAACGCCACATCCGGTTCACCCCAATAAGTGCAGGCCTACCATCCTGGACTTGGCCACGATAAAGCTGATTAATCCAGGCCCGTTTGCACCCTGTTTCAAGTATCGGCGGAAAAGTGAACCTGTTAGACTTTGCGCAACAAAAACCAGGACCTACAGTGACTGTTTCGCCTGCATCCTCCCTGATTGACATGCGCCAACTGCGCCTGGATGACGCGCGTGCGTTGCTTGGACACGGCTCGCACAGCCTGCCTGAGCCCAGCCCGGAACCGTTGGCCTATGTGCAGGCTGTGATTGACAAGTTGTGCGAGTTGTCCCTGAAAGATCCGCTGACAGGTTTATCCAATCGGCGTTATTTTCAGAATGTTCTGATTCGCGAAATTGAGGTCGTCGCCCGCTCTGGCGAACCAGCGTTGCTGTTGATGCTGGACATTGACCACTTCAAAAGTGTCAACGATGGTTATGGCCATTCTGCGGGTGATGCGGTCTTGCAGGTGGTCGCCAAAACACTCGTCAGGTGTGTGCGGCCCATGGACACGGTGGCCCGATTTGGGGGGGAAGAATTCGTCATTATTCTCCCCAGCTGTCAAGGCCACTATGGCCATCAGGTGGCGGAACGCATCCGGGAATCGGTGGGTGCGCTAAATATCCCTGTATCTGCCGGGAAACAGATCAAGGTGACGATCAGTATCGGTGGTGCCTATGCGCCACGTTGGGTACGCTCCACACCCGAGTTGTGGGTGGAGAGGGCTGACATTGAACTTTACCGCGCTAAATCCGAAGGGCGTGACCGGGTGTGCATCGAGCCGCAACCCATTTTGTCGGTGAGCGCGGAGGAAAAAAGTTTGTTGTTTGGTCCGCTCTCGCTTGGTGATCCAGCCTGGATTGAGAGCTTGGGCGTGGAGAGTTCTGTCGGCTCATCGGGCAGTGCAATGAATAGGGTGAACTGAAATGAGCGACGTATTGAACCCCTCCGTGCAGGAGAGTGTGACTGCAAAGGTGCCGTTAAAGCCACTGGGCAAGGTACTGGCTGTCACCAGCGGCAAAGGTGGCGTGGGCAAGACCTTTGTATCGGCCAACCTGGCAGCAGCCTTGGCCAAGCGTGGTCAAAAGGTGTTGGTGCTGGATGCCGACCTGGGCTTGGCCAACCTCGATGTCGTGTTGAATCTGTATCCCAAAATCACGCTGCATGATGTGTTCACGGGCAAGGCAAAGCTTGAGGAGGCCATTGTGCGTGCGCCAGGCGGGTTCTCGGTGCTGCTGGCTGGCTCGGGCATGGTGGAGTATTCCCGCCTGACACCCAATGTGCGCGAAGACTTTTTGCGCATCATGTCTGGCCTGTTGCCGCACTATGACATTGTGTTGCTCGACACCGGGGCGGGCATCTCGGACGTGGTGCTGTTTGCGGTGTCGCTGGCATCCGAGGTGCTGGTGGTGGCAACGCCCGAACCTACTTCGCTCACCGATGCTTATGCCACCATCAAGGTGCTGGTGGGCGAGCAAAAACGCCGGACCATTCGCATGGTGATCAATCAGACGGCACGTATGGGTGATGGCAGGGCCATTACCACGCAGTTGCAACAGGTGCTGGACCGCTTTGTGGTGGCCAAACCCGGAGAAAACGTGCGCTTGGTTCACATGGGAGACATTCCGGCGGACCCCTCCGTGCGACAAGCGGTCATGCGCCGCCAACTTCTGATTCAGACCATGCCCGGTTGCCCGGCGGCCTTGGCTATCTCGCAATTGGCAGGCAAACTTGAAGATGCCCTGATCGCCAAACACCAGTAGGTTTCGGCCCAAACGTCGCCGCCATGAAATCAGGCGGTGACGATCCAGCCCTCAAGTGGGTCCACATCGGCGGGCAAACCGTACCTTGCATCACCCGCCAGGTGACGGGTTTGCGCCCAAGCCGCCTGCATCAAACACAGCACTGCGTCCAATACATCACCACTCGCATCGTCGGTCAGCGCGTCGCGCTGGGCGTGTGTGAGTTTTAATCGCAAGCCCAGCCGTGTGCCGCCCTGCTCCAACCGGGTGATGAGGTCTTTGCGGGCAATGAGCCGGTCAGGGGTTTGACGGGCCTTGTCATCACTTTTGTAGCTGCGCTGGCCCAGAACCTCGCGGGCTAATAGACCCGGATACCCCTCCAGGGCCACCTTCAATGGTGGCCGCGTCGCGTCCAACGGCGTGCGGGGGTCTGCTTGAAGACCAGGAAAATGGGCGTCTGCCTGCAGCAACAAGGGCACCCCTGCGTGCAGCATGAACGCCACCGGTGGATTCACCCATTTCATGCTGGGACTTGACCCCGCCAAAGGGTCAGTGGCCCGGTGGGCAAACTTGGACCCCACTGGCCGGGCATCGCAGAACGCCGCAAACTCGGCCCGAATCTGTGCCCGGCTCAAGGTGGTGTAGTGCGCCATGCAGTCCAGCCAATCGGTTGGCCAGCCCAGGGTTTGCACCAGTTCGCGTGGCAACCCAAACGGTAAATCAAAGGCGCCTACCCACGCCCGGGGTTGTTTCAGCCATACACCAAAGGCCTCAAGGCTAGAAAAACGCTCTAAATTTAATAGCTGAATACGCCCATCTGTCAGGCGCCCGAAGGCTAAAACAATGGTTTTTTTGAGGTTGGGAGCACTGGAGAAGTCACAACCTAGCAACTGGGGTTCGCTGAACACCGAAACATCGCTCTTCGCCACACCCGGGCTTGCGCCAGTCATGCAGTAGGGTCAAGCCAGATCAGGCCCGGCCAATGATGGAAGCGGTGGCCATCAGCTCTTCCAGCAGCGCCAGTGACACGGTGCCAGACACCGAGTAAGGATCAAGTTCGGGTTTTTCCGCATACTTGAGCAAGATAGAGGCATTGATGCGGGTCATATTGACCTCACCCATGGTCCAACCGGCAAACCGACGCTCGGAAATTTCCTCATACTGCAGCAGCATCACGTCCTTGTGGCGCGGGTCACGCTGAATATGGCCATAAAGCGCGCTGATCGCCATGCGCCCCCCCTCAATCGCCTGCAAAAAGATGCCTCCGCCGTAACACAACACGCCTGTCACGCCAGTGCCCGGGTTATGGTCCCGAGACTGGTGCAGGATCGACTCAATGGCCTCGGGACTGGTGTCCACAGCCCGGCTGGCATAAAGTAAACGAACCAACATGGTTAACCTTTCTGGGGAAGGAGGGACAAAAACTCGCGGCGCAAATTGGCATCTTTGAGAAAGCTGCCGCGCATGACCGAATTGATCATTTTGCTGTCAACATCTTTGACACCACGCCAGCCCATGCAAAAGTGGGTAGCCTCCATCACGATGGCCAAGCCGTCAGGCTGGGTTTTTTGCTGGATCAGGTCGGCCAGCTGCACCACCGCTTCTTCCTGAATTTGTGGACGCCCCATGACCCATTCGGCTAAGCGGGCGTACTTGGACAAACCAATCACGTTGGTATGCTCGTTGGGCAACACACCGATCCAGATCTTACCCATGATCGGGCAAAAGTGGTGACTACAGGCGCTACGCACGGTGATGGGGCCAACAATCATCAGTTCGTTCAAATGGCCAACATTCGGAAACTCGGTGATGGCCGGGGCTTGAACGTAACGCCCCAGGAACACCTCCTTGAGGTACATCTTGGCGACACGCCGTGCGGTGTCGTCGGTGTTGTGGTCGTTCTCGGTGTCGATCACCAGGCTACCCAAGACACCCTTCATTTTTTCTTCAACCTCATCGAGCAACTTTTCCAGCTCACCTGGGCGAATGAAATCTGCGATGTTGTCATTGGCATGGAAGCGCTTGCGAGCCGCTTTGATGCGTTCACGGATTTTGACGGAAACGGGTGTGCCTTCGTCTTGTTCAGTTGGATTCATGGTGGGGGAGTAAAAAGAGTCAGACAATGATCGTATCAGTGTTTCCATACTAAGGTTATTGACCTAAACCGCCCTATTTACCTTGATTGGAAGCTATATATTTAGTAGCGCTTACCATTTACAAACAAAAACATCCGCATCAAGAGGTAGGCCAGGCGGTCAAACAGTCGCAAGCGCAAGCCGCGTTTGGCATGCCGGGCTGCGTCAATTTGGTGTGTGTCGGCATCGATGGCCAGCTCCAGGCAATGCTGCAAGCCCCGTGCAAAGGGTTCATCCTGAACCACTACATTGGCTTCACGCGCCAGCAGCAGGCTTAAGGGGTCCATGTTGGATGATCCGACGGTGGCCCAGCGCCCGTCTACCACGGCCACTTTGGCATGCAAAAAACTTGGCGTGTACTCATAGATCTCAATGCCTGCAGCCAACAACGGTCCGTACAGCGCCCGTGCCGCGTGGTATTGCATGAAATATTCGTAACGCCCCTGCAAAAGCAACCTGACGCGCACGCCTCGTTTGGCAGCATGCATGAGGCTGTTGCGGATTTTTCGCCCTGGCAGGAAATAGGCATTGGCCACAATGATGTCGCGACGCGCATCGCCGAACGCCTGCCGGTAGGCCCGCTCGATGCGGGAACGAAAGCGCAGATTGTCCCGCAGCACCAGTTGGGCTTGCGCGGCACCGGCAGCCATCTGACCGCTTGATTTTTGGGCTTTCTCGTACACCGCCTGCTGCAGCGCCTGCCAAGCCCCCAGCCAGTCGACCTGTTTGGCCAGTTGCGTCGCCTGCAATCGCCACCAGAACTGGCTCATGGTCGCATGCACCTCCTGCACTAGTGGACCGGTCACCCTCACGGCGAAGTCAAAACGCGGTGCATCCAGCGCGCCATGGTTGGGGTCAACCCAATCGTCGAGCACATTGATGCCGCCACAAAACGCCACCTGACCATCCACCACGCACAGCTTGCGATGCAGACGCCGCCAGCGGCTGGGCACCAGCAACCCCAAACGCCCCAGTGGCGCAAACACGCGCCATTGAGCACCCGCCGCAGCCAGCCTTGCCGCCCAAGCCTGCGGCAACGCGGGCGTACCCACACCATCCACCACCACACACACGTTGACACCACGCCCAGCCGCACGCTCCAACGCCTGAAACACCTGCTCACCACCCGCATCAAGTCGAAAGATATAAGTCTCCAACCGAACCTCATGCAGGCTGCCGTCCATGGCCTGAACCAGCGCTGAAAAAAATGCGCCGGAACCTTGCAACAACTGCAAATGGTGCCCTACGTGGCGAGGCGTTGGCACCATGGGATCACCCCTCCAGTGCAAACTCCGCGATCAGCGGCAAATGGTCTGACATGCGCCACCAAATGCGCCCGCGTGGCACGGTCAGGCCCAAGGGCTTTAGGCCACGGGCAAACACATAGTCGAGTTGAGTCAAGGGCAGACGCGCTGGAAAAGTCGCTTGCGGCACGCCCCAAGCCAACAGGTCAGCGCGTGCCAGCGTTTCACGCACACGGGTGCCCCAATCGTTGAAGTCACCTGCCACCAGCAGCGGGGCATCCGGCGCGATTTCACGCTGGATAAACTGTTGTAGCTGCGCCAGCTGACGCACCCGGCTGGCTTTGACCAAACCAAGATGAACCACCAGCACGTGCACCGCCCTGCCATGCATGTCAAGCGTGACGTGCAACAAGCCACGTTGCTCAAGCCGGTGATCCGACATGTCTTCATGCTGGTGTGTCAACACAGGCCAGCGCGACAACAAGGCGTTTCCGTGTTCGCCGTGGCGGGTGACGGCGTTGGTGCGGTAGACCGCCTGGTAACCTAGCGGCGCAAGAAAATCAGCCTGCGTCTGATCTGGCCAATGGGCAAACCTCTTGGCCTCACGGGTGTTGTGCTGGCGAACCTCCTGCAGGCAGACCACATCTGCGTCGAGCGCTTCTACGGCAACTGCCAGATTGTGAATTTCAAGTCGACGGGTTGGCCCGATGCCCTGAACGCCCTTGTGAATGTTGTAAGTCGCTACCCGGATGGTGTTCACAGTAGGGTTCTTTCTTTGACGAAGCGTGGCAACATCAAACAGGCCTCGGCGTTCGATGCCGAAAAACACCGCTGCGCCGCAGCTTGATAACCCAACCACTGGTGGTCCGTGTGTTCGCGAGGATTGAGTCTGATCGGTGCGCCCTGCGGCACCTCCAGCCCAAACAGGTGTTCGGTATTGCGGAACACGTCCGACGCATACCTGTGACGCCAGCGAGAGTAAATGTCGTACACATTTTCAAGGTGCCAATCCCGTAATTGTGTGGCCAACGGGGACCCCAGGCGGCAATCAATGCCGGTTTCTTCAAACACTTCACGCCTGGCCGTGTCTACAAAGGACTCTTC
>JBIJDQ010000591.1:0-2587 GCA_044344025.1 Rhodoferax sp. | reverse complement strand
ATGCGCTCCAGCACCTGGGCCAATTCCTGCAGGCTTTCGGCGCGTAACTCGGCCAGCAAATCCCAGCGCCCGTTGGTGTCGTGCAGGGCCGCCACACCCGGCTCACCCAGCAGGTGGGAAATCACGGCACGTGTCTGGTTGCCATCTACCGCGATGCTCATCCACGCCAGGATGCTGTTGTGCTGCACGTCGGGGCGCAGCCGAACGGTGTAACCGACGATCACACCGTCGTCTTCCAGGCGGCGAATGCGGTTGGTGACGGTGCCACGCGACACCTTGAGCCTGGCCGCCAGCGCGGCCACTGTCAGGCGGGCATCTTGGCGCAACATGGCCAGCAGTTTTTGGTCTGTTTCATCCATAGTGGCAATCAGAGTTGTCAAAACGGCAATTATGTGACTATTTTTATCCAACATTGACGATTGTTATTGTTCGCATGCACGGCCAAACTCACGGTTAGCTATTTCAATGATTGACCGCTCCCCAGGAGAGACCCCATGAAGCCCATCACCAACACCCTGTTTCTGAGCCCACAAGATGTGGCTGCCATCATCAACCGCCAGGGCATTGCTGCCACACTGAGCGGCATGGCCGCCTACATTCGGCAGGATTTCTTGCGCTGGACAAGTTTTGACAAAGCGCCCCGCGTGGCCAGCCACTCAAGCGATGGCGTGATTGAACTGATGCCGATTGCCGATGCCAGCACCTACACCTTCAAGTACGTTAACGGCCACCCAAAAAACACCGCCAAAGGCTTATCCACCGTGATGGCTTTTGGTGTGCTGGCCGATGTGGCCACCGGCGTGCCGCTGCTGATCAGCGAGTTGACCTTGACCACCGCGCTGCGCACTGCAGCCACCTCTGCCGTGGCCGCACGCGCCCTGGCACGACCGGATAGCCGTGTCATGGCTTTGATTGGCAATGGGGCCCAAAGCGAGTTTCAGGCGCTGGCATTTCACCACCTGGTCGGCATTGAAGAAATTCGCCTTTATGACATTGACCCAAGCGCCACTGCCAAACTCATGCGCAACCTGCAAAACAACCCCGATGCGGCCGGCCTGCGCCTGACCGTCTGCGCCAGTGTGCGAGAAGCTGTGCGTGGTGCCGACATCGTGACCACCATCACCGCCGACAAGAGCAACGCCACCATCGTCACCGCCGACATGCTGGAGGATGGCATGCACCTCAACGGTGTGGGTGGCGACTGCCCCGGCAAAACCGAAATCCACGCCGATGTGTTGCGCGCAGCCAAAGTGTTCGTCGAGTTTGAGCCGCAAACCCGCATCGAAGGCGACCTGCAGCAAATGCCCGCCGAGTTTGCCGTAACCGAGCTGTGGCAAGTGCTGGCTGACCAAAAAACCGGGCGTGACAACGCCACTCAGGTCACGATGTTTGACTCGGTCGGGTTTGCCATGGAAGATTTTTCTGCGCTGCGTTATGTTCATGACCAAGCGCAGTCACACCGCCTGGGCGCTGACATTGACCTGATTCCGAAGCTGGCCGACCCGAAAGATTTGTACCAGTTGATCAGACCGAAAGTTACACCGCGTGGCCTGGTCGTGCCTACGAAAGCCCATGCTGTCCAGGCTGTTGTGCAACCAGCATAGACGGCTTTGGCCTAACGCTGCCGTCAAGACAAAAGGCAAACCCTCACGGGCTTGCCTCAATCCAGTTGGGACGCCTGGATGGCCGCCAGGCGGCGCAGGATTTGTTGCACGATGTCGGTCTGCATGTCACGGTACAGCAAGGCTTCTTCGGCTTCCTTGGCCAAAGCAGCGGTTTCGTTGTAGCTGATGTCACGCTGCTGCACGATGTCATCACCCTCAATGATTTCCTTGCCCTTCGCCGTGCGCAAGTTCAGTCTCAGGCGCATGCGCAGTTGCAGCTCACGCACCTGCCCCGAGGCATTCACCCCCACCACCACTTTTTCACGCTGCTCATTGGCCACGGTGAGCACGAGCTGCGCTTGTGTCAACGGTGCATCGGGTGCCAGCACCTGTACCGCAGGCCCGAAAGAGCGGCGCAACTCCTGAGTCAGCGGACTGCCGGGATGGGGCATGATGGCAATGCTGCTGAACACAAACGCCTGTCTGCCACGCAGCTTGAAACCGCAAGCACCAAGCCCTGCGCTGGCCCCGGCAATACCGGCAAGGCCCACCATGCGCAGCCAGGCACGGCGGTCAAGGCCAACAGATTCTTTGCGCAACAGATGCGGCCACATGGCTAGACCACCAAGTTGACCAAGCGCCCCGGCACCACAATCACCTTTTTGGGTGCGGCACCGTCGCTGAATTTCTGGAACATCTCATGCGCGATGGCTGCCTTCTCAATGGTCGCCTTGTCGGCGCTGGCGCTCACCACAATCGAGCCGCGCAACTTGCCATTTACCTGCAACATGAGTTCAATCTCGTCCTGAACCAGGGCAGTTGGGTCAACCTGTGGCCACGGGGCGTCCAGCAAATCACCCAAGGCACCGGCATACCCCAGCTGTGACCACAAGGCGTGGGCAATGTGCGGCGTGGCCGGGTAAAGGCAGCGCAGCAAGATGCCAAAACCTTCAATCAGCGCGACCTGGGCGCCTTCGCCCTCG
>JBIJDQ010000592.1:0-2587 GCA_044344025.1 Rhodoferax sp. | reverse complement strand
TGGATGTTCTTAAAGTTGAGCGCATCGACCACGGGGTGCAGGCCATGCAAGATACTGCTTTGGTCGCGCGACTGGTGCGTGATCAAATTCCTTTAACGGTGTGCCCGCTGTCCAACCTGAAACTGCGGGTGTTTCCTACCCTGGCGCAGCACAACCTGGGTGCCATGCTTGATGCCGGGTTGGTGGCCACGGTGAACTCAGACGATCCGGCCTATTTTGGGGGCTACATCAACCAGAATTTCACGCAAACCTTTGAGGCGTTGGGGCTGACAGCCCAGCATGCCTACCGGTTGGCGCACAACAGCTTTGAGGCCAGTTTTGTCGATGCGTCCGCCAAGCGGGCCATGCAAGCGCGTTTGGCTAACGTGTTTGACACCTTTGAGTAAGAAGTGGCTTGATTTGCCACCGGGTACGCCACATTTAATGCAATTGCCCATTTTTTTTGAAAAGGAGTCGCTCATGCACACTGTCCGTCCACATGCTGTCGCTGGCACTTTTTACCCTGAACTGCGCAAAACCTTGTTACATGAGGTGTTGGCCATGCTGACAGCCGCGCGACCGGGCCATGACAGCAAATCACCCAAAGTCATCATCGTGCCCCACGCGGGCTACATTTATTCTGGTTCGACAGCGGCTCTGGCTTACGCGCAACTGGGCAAAGTGCGCCAAACCATCCGGCGTGTGGTGGTATTGGGTCCGGTACACCGGGTGCCCGTGCGGGGCTTGGCCTTGCCAGGGGTGGACTTTTTTGCCACGCCCTTGGGTGAGATCGAGGTAGATCAAGAGGCCGTAGCGATCATCCGTTCTTTGCCACAGGTGGTGGTCAGCCCGGCTGCCCATGCACAGGAACACTCACTGGAAGTGCAATTGCCCTTTTTGCAAACCGTGCTGGATGACTTCAAGTTGCTGCCCTTGGCGGTGGGTGATGCCACACCATTTGAAGTGGCTGAGGTGTTGGACTTGCTTTGGGGTGGAGATGAAACGCTGATGGTGATCAGTTCTGACCTGTCTCATTTTTTGCCCTATGCCACAGCACAAGCGCTTGACCATCAGACGATTCAACAGGTATTGAACTTGCAGCCTGACCTGACCCACCGCCAGGCGTGTGGTGCCACACCGGTCAATGGGGCGTTGTTGGCGGCCCGTCGGCATGGACTCAGGCCCGAACTGCTGCAGCTTTGCAATTCGGGCGACACGGCTGGCGACAAACTGCGTGTGGTCGGTTATGCCGCCCTTGCGTTTACCCAGAGCACATCTCATGAACACTGACCACACACCACTCGCCACCCCCCAAGTCGCTTTGGGTAAGCAACTGTTGCAACTGGCCCGCGCCGCGATTTCTGCTGCTTTGGGCCAGTCAATCCAGATCACCGGGCATGCCGATGCCTTGCAGGAAAGGGGTGCCTGTTTTGTCACCTTGACCCAGCGCGGGCAATTGCGCGGTTGTATCGGTTCACTGGAGGCGCACCGCCCTCTGCTGGCCGATGTCAGGGCCAACGCCGTGGCTGCTGCCCTGCATGACCCACGCTTTCCCCCTCTAACTCTGTCTGAACTCGATACCACCGACATCGAGGTTTCCTTGTTGTCACCGCTGCAAGCCATGCAGTTTGCCAGCGAAGCCGATGCTCTGGCGCAATTGCGACCCCATGTGGACGGTGTGGTGCTTGAGTTTGAGCATCACCGCAGCACCTTTTTGCCACAGGTGTGGGCGCAGTTGCCCGATGCCAGCACCTTCATGGCCCACCTCAAACATAAGGCCGGGTTATCGCCTCACTTTTGGTCACCTGGCATTCGGATGCAACGTTACACGGTGAGCAAATTCATGGAAGTCGAGGTGAATTGATGACACTCGCCAGCTACCCGGCCCGCTACTGGCATCCGATTGAAGATGGGCGCCTGCAATGTGACTTGTGCCCGCGTGATTGCAAGTTGCACGAGGGGCAGCGTGGTGCCTGTTTTGTGCGCGCCCGCGAAGGTGCGCAGATGGTGTTGACCACCTATGGGCGCTCATCCGGGTTTTGTATTGACCCGATTGAGAAAAAGCCACTGAACCACTTTTACCCAGGCAGTAGCGTGTTGTCGTTTGGCACGGCCGGTTGCAATCTGACTTGCAAGTTTTGTCAGAACTGGGACATCAGCAAGTCGCGCGACATGGATCGCCTGATGGATCAGGCCTCACCGGAGATGATCGCCCATGCGGCCCGAATCCATGGCTGCAAAAGTGTGGCCTTTACTTACAACGATCCGGTGATTTTTGCCGAATACGCCATGGATGTGGCCGATGCCTGCCACGCGCTGGGCATCAAGACGGTGGCGGTCACAGCCGGCTACTTGCATGCACAAGCGCGGCGCGATTTCTTTGCCAAGATGGACGCCGCTAATGTCGACCTGAAGGCGTTTAGTGACGACTTCTATGTCAAGCTCACCGGTTCGCACTTGCAACCGGTGCTCGACACCCTGCTTTACCTGAAGCATGAAACCCATGTCTGGTTTGAAATTACCACCTTGCTGATTCCGGGACACAACGACTCTGACGAAGAAATCACCGCCATGTGCCGCTGGATCATGGCGCAGTTGGGGCCAGATG
>JBIJDQ010000045.1:0-9531 GCA_044344025.1 Rhodoferax sp. | reverse complement strand
ACTGAGTCATCACAAGTAGCCCCTTACAATCTGCTGGTCGGTCGGGGCGTTAGCTCAGTTGGTTAGAGCAGAGGACTCATAATCCTTTGGTCCACAGTTCAAGTCTGTGACGCCCTACCAATTTTTACTGCTATAATTTATAGGTTAGCGGCTGTAGCTCAGTTGGATAGAGTACTTGGCTACGAACCAAGGGGTCGTGGGTTCAATTCCTGCCAGCCGCACCAAAAAGTAAAGCCTGCAACCATCAAACAGTTGCAGGCTTTTTCTTTTGTCTGTCCATTTCGGAAGAGGACCATGAGCAAAGCGTTTACCCGTGAATCTGACGAGGCAGACGAAGACGATGTAGGCGATTTGCATTTGCCTCAGTTGCCCGTTGCCAGCAAAAACTACATGACTCCTGCGGGCTATGCCCAGATGCGCCGCGAGTTGATGGATTTGATGGATGTTGAGCGTCCAAAAATGGTGGATGTGGTGCATTGGGCGGCGAGCAACGGTGACAGATCCGAAAATGGTGACTACTTGTATGGCAAGAAGCGCTTGCGTGAGATTGACCGACGAATCCGTTTTCTGACCAAACGGCTTGAAATTGCCGAGGTCATTGACCCCTCGGTGCACTATGGCAATAACCAGATTTTTTTCGGTGCAACGGTGACTTACCTTGAATCAGGCATCACCGAGCGGACCATCACTATTCGTGGAATTGATGAAGCTGTGAGCGCGTTAGGCGAGGTCAGTTGGGTTTCGCCCATCGCCCGAACCCTGTTAAAAGCTCGCCAAGGCGATGTCTTGAGGCTGTTGACGCCTCATGGGGCACTTGAAATTGAAGTCACTGTGGTGACTTATCCCGATAAACCTATCCGCTGAGCTGGTTGGCGTTGGTCACGCGTTCAGCCTTTAATACGGCTGGCGTACGCCGCAAATTACGCAAGACCACCTCAAGTTGCTGCAAATCCCGTACAGCAATGACAAATTTCAGGTCCATTGCTCCGGCACCGGAGTCCTCGGCCATGTCCACATGGGTAATGTCGGCTTCTGCAGCGGCCAAAGCGCCAGCCACTTTGGCCAGCACACCTTTGCCGTTGGTCACTGTGACCACAACACCCGTCTCAAACGCACGCACTGTTTCGTCTGCCCATTCCACGTTGATAAAGCGCTCGCTGTCTTTGTATTGGAGCTTTTCAGCCACCTGACACCGACTGGTATGAACGGTTAAACCTTCGCCTCGGCCCAGGTAACCCACAATACTGTCGCCGGGCACGGGTCGGCAGCAGCGCGCAAATCGCACTGAGGTGTTTTCGCTCCCATCAATCAGCACACCAGCTTGGATGATGGCCTCACCTGCGCCAAAACGTTCACGCGTGAGCAACAGGGCATCAGGCTTTTCACCTCGGTCAGCCAGTAGCTTGACCAGACGTTTGGCCACAATGCTGGCAATACGCTTGCCCAAACCGATGTCAGTAAGCAATTCTGCACGAGACTTGTTGCCGCTGAAACGCAGAAGTTTGTCCCAAGTTGCATCGTTGTTTTTCCCGTTGTCAGGCAAGCTTTCAATGCCCTCGGATCGAAGTGCCTGGGTGAGCATTTTTTCACCCAGATTTTCGGAGTCAGTCTGTGCCATGGTGCGCAGATTTTGGCGAATTTTCGAGCGTGCGCGTGCGGTCCGCACAAACCCCAGCCAAGCTGGATTGGGGCTGGCATCGTCTGCGGTCACTATTTCCACCACATCGCCATTTTTAACCTCAGTCCGCAGCGGAACTTGTTCATTGTTGACCCTGGCAGAAACCGCATGGTCACCGACATTGCTGTGAATGGCATATGCAAAATCAACCACGGTGGCCCCACGCGGCATTGCCATGATGCGGCTCTTGGGTGTGAAGACATAAACCGCGTCGGGGAATAAATCGACCTTGACATGGTCCCAGAACTCGGCGGCATCGCGAGTTTCGTCTTGGATATCAAGCAGTGATTGCAGCCACTTCGACCCCATTCGGTCACTATGTGAAATGCCCTCCTGGTCTTCATCTTTGTAAAGCCAGTGGGCCGCCACGCCAGTTTCTGCCACCAAATGCATGGCCTCTGTGCGCAATTGAAACTCAACATTGATGCCTGAAGGCCCCACCAGCGTGGTGTGCAAGGACTGGTAACCGTTAATTTTGCTGATGGCAATGTGGTCCTTGAACTTGCCCGGCACCGGCTTGTAAAGTTGGTGCAACAGACCAAGAGCGGTGTAGCAGTCGATCAGGTGGGGCACAACGACACGAAAGCCATAAATGTCGGTCACCTGGGCGAAGCTGAGGTTCTTTTCTTCCATTTTGTTGTAAATGGAATAAAGTGTCTTTTCACGCCCCGCGATCCTGACAGACATGCCGTAAGTCGAAAAAGTCCCTTCCAGGTCGGCCTGAACTTTTTGAATCAGGTCTCTGCGGCGACTTCGGGCCTTGGTGACGGCCTTTGACAAAACCGCGTAACGCCACGGGCGCAGGTAACGAAACGACAGGTCCTGCAGTTCACGGTAAGTCTGGTTCAGGCCTAGCCGATGGGCAATCGGCGCATACACATCAATGGTTTCACTGGCTATACGAGCCCATTTTTCTCTTGGAGCATCAGACAGGGTGCGCATGTTATGCATGCGATCAGCGAGTTTGATCAAAATCACCCGCACGTCCCGCGCCATGGCCAGCAGCATTTTTCTAAACGACTCTGCCTGGTTTTCCTCACGCGTGTTGATGTGCAGCTTTTCCAGCTTGGTCAGGCCATCCACCAGTTCCGCTACAGGTGAGCCAAAACGCTCAATTAAATCCAGTTTGGTTATGCCACAGTCTTCCATGGCATCGTGCAGCAAGGCGGCCATCAGGGCCTGTGCATCGAGCTTCCATTCCGCGCACTGGGCCGCTACCGCGATCGGGTGCGTGATGTAAGGCTCACCACTGTTGCGCAGTTGCCCCAGATGTGCCTCGTCCGCAAAGCGGTAGGCTTGGCGCACACTCAACAGGTCGGCTGGGTTGAGGTAATCCAACTTGTGTGTCAACCAGGCAAAACTGGCCACTGCTGCAGTGCCTTGAGCAGGGCTTGGTACCTTGGTTGTCGGATTGACTTTGCGGGTGGTCATGGTTGGGTGGGGTTGGGGCGGCGTGCCCACGCTTGAATATAGCGTGTGGGCAGACTATTTGGCTGCAAAAATCAAAAAAGCACCGCAAGCGGTGCTTTTTTTATATGCGAAATATGCCGTGGTTACCGACTACAACGGCACTTTTTTCAGCATCTCAATCCCCACTTTGCCAGCGGCAATTTCACGCAACGCGGTTACTCCAGGTTTGTTTTTGCTTTCCACTCTGGCCGTGTGGCCATGGCTGAGCATGCGCGCACGGTACGATGCCGCCAACACCAATTGGAAACGATTAGGAATCTGCTGCAGGCAGTCTTCAACAGTGATACGGGCCATGAAATCTCCAAAACCAGGTGGGGAGCGCTGTCAGATGTGCAACGCCTTGAATGTTTCGGCTCTGGCGCGACGTTGCGCCACATATCTGAGCCTTTGTGCATGTACGATCGACTTAAGGTCAAACACAGCACGGTCGAATAACTCGTTGATTATAACGAAGTCAAACTGGTGCACTTGCGCCATCTCGGTGGCGGCGTTTTGCAACCTGACTTCGATCACTTCCGCAGCATCTTCGCCCCGACGCTCCAACCGTGAGCGAAGCTCCTCCCAACTCGGGGGCAAGATAAAGATGGTGACTGCGTTTGCGAAGATTTCCTTGATTTGAAGCGCACCCTGATAGTCAATTTCCAGAATCACATCAGCGCCTTGGTTCATTCGCTCCTCAATGGCTTTCTTGGAGGTGCCATAACGTTGGTTGTGCACTTTGGCCCATTCGACAAAGGTGTTTGCCTGCACCATTGCATCAAATTCGGTATTGGAGACAAAAAAGTACTCGCGACCATGTTTCTCCTGGCCTCTTGGGGGTCGAGTGGTGTGCGACACCGAAGGTTGAACATGGGAATCAAGCTCCATCAGCGCCTTGACCAAGCTGGATTTTCCTGCGCCGCTGGGGGCTGCCACCACAAACAGGTTACCGGGATACTCCATAAACTACCGCTCTCAGGTTGGGTAAAACAGGTCCTATTCTATGTTTTGCACCTGTTCGCGCATTTGTTCGATCAGCACCTTCATGTCGACCGAGATGTGCGTCAGCTCCAGTGCAGCAGATTTTGACCCCATGGTGTTGGCTTCGCGGTGCAGCTCCTGAATCAGGAAGTCGAGGCGTTTGCCGATCTCCCCACCCTTGTTGATCAAGCGTTCGAGCTCATCAAGGTGGGAGGCCAGCCGTGTCAACTCTTCGGCAACATCAATGCGAATGGCAAATGCGGTGGCTTCGGTCAGTGCCCGGTCTTGAGCGGTTTCTGGCAGCAGGTTGCCGTCAGCCAAGCCCATGGCCTCTTGCCAACGGTCCATGAAGCGCTGGCGTTGCTGGGCCACCAGCTTCGGGATCAGCGGCTGGGCTTGCGCCGCCAGGGTACGCAGTTGGGCAATGCGGTCTTGCAACATGTCGGCCAGACGGGCACCTTCACGCTCACGGGCCGCCATCAGGGCCTGCAGGGCCGCGTCTGTCAGGCTAACCAACTCGGCCTGCCAGTCTTTTGAGGTCGGCGCGCTGTTGCTGGCGAGCTTGATCACGTCGGCCACACTGAGCGGCACCGCTTGAGGCAGCCAGGCCTTGACGCTGTCCTGGATCGCGTTGAGGCGTTGCAGCAGCCGCACTGAAGGCTCGGCCAGTGCGCCAGGGCTGCTGCTCTCCAAGGCAGCTCGCACCTCCACCTTGCCTCGCTTGAGGCGCGCGGTCAGACGCTCCCGAAGCGCCGGCTCGGCCGCACGCAGGTCATCAGACAGGCGAAAAGACAAGTCAAGAAAGCGGCTGTTCACCGAGCGAATCTCAAGGCCCAGACGTATGCTCGGGCCGGATTTAAGCTCGTTGTCAGGGGAGTCGTTGGCACTGCTGTGTTGAACACTGGCGTAACCGGTCATGCTGTAAACTGCCATTTAGATGCTTGTTTGTTAAATGAAATGAGTTTAAGAATAACCCGGTTCTGACCCACTGCGCAGTTCCCTGACTCAAAAATATGTCCAAGGTTAAACCGTCCCCTCTTCCTCCCGACACGCTCATTGGTGGCTACCGGGTGATCCGCAGAGTGGCTGCAGGAGGTTTTGGGGTGGTCTATCTGGCTATTGGGGCCGATGGTCAGCAGGTGGCCATCAAAGAGTATTTGCCTGCCTCATTGGCCACCCGCGCGCCAGGGGCGTTGTTGCCTCAGGTCGCACCAGAGAAGCTGTCACTTTATCGCCTGGGGCTTAAAAGCTTCTTTGAAGAAGGTCGCTCGCTGGCGCAAATCTCCCATCCGTCGGTGGTGAGTGTGATGAACTTCTTTCGGGAGAACGAAACCGTTTACATGGTGATGAACTATCTTGAAGGGGCCAGCCTGCAAGAGTTCATTTTGATTGCGCGTGACCTCAAGCAGGAAAAAGTTTTTCGCGAGTCCACCATCCGCTCCTTGTTTGATGAAATTTTGCGGGGCTTGCGCATCGTGCACCAGCACAAAATGTTGCACCTCGACATCAAGCCAGCAAATATATTCATCACCGACGACAACAAATCGGTGCTGATTGATTTTGGTGCTGCCCGTGAAGTGTTGAGCAAAGAGGGCAACTTCATTCGCCCCATGTACACGCCCGGATTTGCCGCCCCGGAAATGTACCGGCGCGACACCGCCATGGGTCCATGGACCGACATCTACGCCATTGGCGCTTGTATTTACGCCTGCATGCAGGGTTATCCCCCCAATGAGGCACCCCAACGCATTGCCAATGACCGCATGACACTCTCGTTCAAGCGCTTGCATGGTGTGTATTCCGACAATTTGATTGAAGTTGTGCAGTGGTGCATGGCCTTGGACCCGTTGGCGAGACCACAATCTGTGTTTGCCTTGCAAAAGAGGCTTAACCAAGCGGGTGAATTGCGTTACACCAGGCTGAGCGTGGGCGAAAAAATGCGTTTGCAGTTTGACACTATTGTTGCAGGCACCAAAAAGACCGTACTCAAAGCCACCAATATTGGCAATAAAGTGAAATGAAATTTTCAGTATTTCAAGTCAGCCGCAAGGGCGGTCGGGACAAAAACGAAGACCGCATGGGCTATTGTTACACCCGTGCATCGGCGGTTTTTCTACTGGCTGACGGCATGGGCGGGCACCCTGAGGGTGAGGTGGCCGCTCAACTTGCCTTGCAGACCGTCGCGGCCTTGTTTCAAAAGGAAGCACGCCCGGAGTTACCAGATGTGGCCGCCTTTTTAAATGATGCCATTCTGGCCGCACACCGCCAGATTTTGCGTTATGCCACCGACCATGCCATGCTGGATTCGCCTCGCACCACCATTGTTCTGGCTGTGTTGCAGGCCGGTAGCCTGACCTGGACCCATTGTGGGGATTCGCGGCTGTACCTGGTGCGCCAGTCCCAGCTTTTGACACGAAGCAAAGACCACTCCTTGCTGGAGCAAAACCTGGCGCGGGCCGCTACCGGCAAAGCGGCACGCACGCCCAATCGCAACGTGTTGTTCACCTGCCTGGGTTCACCCACAAAGCCCGTTTTTAACGTGGCCGGGCCAATGCCCTTGCAACAGGGTGATCGCATCATGCTGTGCTCAGACGGCTTGTGGTCCAGCCTGTCCGATCCAGAAATTGTGTTTGAGTTGTCGCAAAAACCGGTCGATGTCTCAGTGCCAGACATGGTCGAAAAGGCCTTGCGCATAGGCGGCGAGGCGGGCGACAACGTGACCTGTATTGCCATGGAGTGGGAGACGCCTGACAGTTTTGAGTCCACCCGTGGCAGCATTCGGACCGACTCCATCAGCGATGGCGTGTTCGCCTCTACTGTTCAAGCGGGCTGGCTTGATGCCAATGTGGAGGACATGGACGACGCGTCCATTGAGCGTTCCATTGCCGAAATCAACGAAGCCATTCGGCGCTCGGCAGTCAATAAAGCCTAAGCTTTACAGGCTTGGCATCCCAACTCAGAAAGTTTTTAATGCCTGACTTTATTCGGACCCAATCGCGGGCCGCCAATGCCCTGCGCCCGGTGCGCATCACCCGTGGCTACACCATGCACGCCGAAGGCTCGGTGCTGATTGAATTTGGCAACACCAAAGTGCTGTGCAATGCCTCGGTGTTGGAGAAAGTGCCACCGCACCAAAAAGGCAGTGGTCAGGGCTGGGTGACGGCGGAATACGGCATGTTGCCGCGTGCCACCCACAGCCGCAATGACCGTGAGGCCGCGCGTGGCAAGCAAACCGGACGCACGCAGGAAATCCAGCGTCTGATTGGCCGCGCCTTGCGCTCGGTGTTTGACCTGCGCTTGCTGGGTGAGCGCACCATTCACCTTGACTGCGATGTGTTGCAAGCTGACGGTGGTACCCGCACTGCCGCCATCACTGGCGCATTTGTGGCTGCACAAGAAGCCATCAACGGCCTGCTGGCCCAGGGCAAGCTGACTCAGTCACCCATCCGTGAAGCGGTAGCGGCGATCTCGGTGGGCATCGTGCAGGGCTCACCCTTGCTGGACCTGGAGTACCTGGAGGATTCTGCCTGTGACACCGACATGAATGTGGTCATGACGGCTGCCGGTCATTACGTGGAAGTGCAAGGCACTGCCGAGGGCGCGGCCTTTACCCGACCCGAGATGGATGCCCTGCTGGCGCTGGCCGACAAGGGCATTCGTGAGCTGATTGAGTTGCAGCGAAACGCGCAGTCAGCTGGGTAGTGACATTTCTTCCGATCCTTTGTAGCGGGGAAGCTCATTCCAGCGAGCTAAACATTCTGCATTGACCCGCTGGATGAAATGTCACGCCGCTGGAATCAGAACGAGTGTTTGACGCCCAAGTTGATTAATCGGGCGCTTGCATTGGCATCGGTACCCCCCGCAACGATGCTCGACACTAACGAGGCCTTGGAATCTGCATTCACAAACGCCGCCTGAGCGTACAACGTGGTGCGCTTGGACAGGGCGTATTCGTCGCTCAAGACGAATGAATTGGTGGTGCTTGATGCTGTGTTTTTGTCTTTGCCCGTGTAGTAAGCGAAGCCGATCGTGTTGTTTGCGGCGGTTTTCCAGTCCAGCCCCAGACCGACCACATCAACGTTAGTGGTTTCAACCAGCGCTGCATTCTTGTTTACACCATGCAGAAAATTTAATTTTCCTGTGAACGCACCCATGGTGTAACCCGCTCCAACTGAGTACATGACGCTTTGTTGTTCAGATGTCTTGGGCAGGTTGGTCGTCTGGTAGGCGGCAGACAGCGACACAGGTCCGGTGTAAGTGGCACCCAATGACACCACGGCCCCCTTTTCTTCAGACACGCTGTAGGCTCCAGACAAACCTACTAGTCCAAGCGTGTTGCTGTAAGCAATGGCGTTTTGCAGGAACACGCCGACATCGTTGTTGCCATTGTTGCCCGCGGTCAACGCGCCAGAGTTGTAGGCCCAGGGGTACAAGCCGGAGAAGTTTTCACGCAATCCACGCGGGTCAGTGGCCGCAAAGGCAAGTACGGCCGGACCATACATATTGCCCAATGTCAGGGTGCCCATGGTGGGTGAAGAAAAGCCGACATTGGATTGACGGCGAAAGAACGTTGGATGGCCTGCGCCTGTGTCTGCGGAAAAGTGTGATTCGAGGTTGAAGTTAACCTTCAAGCCCCCTCCGAGGTCTTCGGTGCCGCGAAAGCCCCAGATGCTGGGTGAAATGCCGCCGTTGTACACCTGCGTGCTGTCAGTTCCAACATGGCTTGAAGTTAACAGGCCCAGGTCAATGTTGCCGTAGATCGTTACGGAACTTTGTGCCATGGCTGTGCCAGAAATCAGGACCAAGGCGGCAACCGCGATTAAATTTTTCTTCATTGAGTGTTCCTCGTTGTGGGAGTTGTTGATAGTCATCTGTCTCGTGGAGACAGCTCCCAATGGGCAAGTTGCATGCCCAGTCATTTTTTTATGAAACTCAACGGGCAAGTCTGGCACTCAATGTGGTGTTTTACGCTTGGCTGTCATTGTGAAAACAAAAAAAGTTGGCTGTGAAAGGTGCGCGCATCCGGGTCTTTTCTCAGCGCAAGCCTTGCTCCAGATTGGAGCAAAGGAACACAATATCCGGCCCTTCAAACCACATAAGTCCCACTGCGGAGCATTGCAGGGGCGATCACCTTAGCCCGGTTATGGTGACGCAAGCCACGGCCATTAACGCCTGAATTTCCCATCTGCAGTGATGATCGACAGGTCAGCAAAATCCAGCCCGGTGTGGTCGGCTTTGTCAAAACTGACTTCCAGGCCGCCGATGTCGTATTTGAAATTTTCAAGACTGGCTAGCAGCTTTTCTCGTGTGGGTTTGGCACCGCTGCGGCGCAGGGCCTCGGTCAGCACTTTGGCAGTGGCGTAACCTTCCAGCATGGCGGGGCTGACCATGTCAATGCCCTTCGCTTTGGCCAGTTGGCTGGC
>JBIJDQ010000590.1:0-2591 GCA_044344025.1 Rhodoferax sp. | reverse complement strand
CATGGCTTCTCTGGCAATGTCTCGGTTCACCGCCACAAAGGTGGTGAACTCGGTCACAACGATCTTGCCGATTTGCTCGCGGCTGTAACCCGCATCGGCCGTGAGTGCGCCCAGCACGTCACCGGGGCGGATTTTTTCCTTGCGGCCACCCAAAATTTGCAGCGTCACCATGGGCGGTTGCAGCGGGCCTTTGCCGGTGGGGGTGAGTTCGTCGAGCTTGTGCCAGGTCGAGGCCTGGTTTTGGTACTGCTCGATCTTGCCCACTGCGCCCATCTCGTACATGGCGGCCAGGCTCAGCGCCAGGCCAGACTCACCAGCGCGCCCGGTGCGCCCGATGCGGTGCACATGCACCTCAGGGTCGGGGGTGATGTCCACGTTGATCACCGCCTCAAGCTCCTTGATGTCAATGCCGCGCGAGGCCACATCGGTGGCCACCAGAATGGAGGTGCTGCGGTTGGCAAACTGGGCCAGCACCTGGTCGCGCTCGCGTTGTTCCAGCTCGCCGTAAAGCGCCAGCGCGCTAAAACCCTGCGCCTGCAGGTAGGTGACCAAATCCTTGCATTGCTGCTTGGTGTTGCAAAAGGCCAGCGTGCTCACCGGGCGAAAGTGGTTCAGCAATTGGGCCACCACCTCAAACCGGGTGGGTCGTGTGACCTCAAAAAAGCGTTGTTCGATCAGGCTCTGGGCGGCGGCGGTTTCCACCTTCACTTGCACCGGGTTGCGCATGAACTGGTTGGCAATTTTTTCAATGCCTTCAGGGTAGGTGGCTGAAAACAGCAGGGTTTGCCGCTCGGGTGGGCACTGTTTGGTCACCGTCACGATGTCATCAAAAAAGCCCATGTCGAGCATGCGGTCGGCTTCATCAAGCACCAGGGTGTTCAGGGCATCCAAGGTCAGGTAACCCCGTGCCAGGTGGTCCATCACCCGACCGGGGGTGCCCACCACAATGTGCGCGCCATGCTCCAGGCTGGCGCGCTGGCCGCGCAAGGCCACGCCACCGCACAGGGTGACCACCTTGATGTTGTCCAGCGCGCGCGCCAGCCGACGGATCTCGATCGTGACCTGGTCGGCCAGCTCCCGGGTTGGGCACAACACCAGGGCTTGTACGGCAAAGCGCCGTGGGTTCATGCGCTCCAGCAGGGCCAGGCCAAAAGCGGCGGTTTTGCCGCTGCCGGTTTGCGCCTGGGCAATCAGGTCCTGGCCTGCCAGTGCGGTGGGCAGGCTCATGGACTGGATCGGGGTCATGCTCAGGTAACCCAGTTGCTGCAAGTTGTCCAGCGTGGCGGGGTTCAGGGGCAGGGTGTTGAAGGCAAGATTTTGAGTTTGTGTCATGCCGGAATTATCGACACTGCGCACGACTGAACACCCGCAGCGTGCCATCGTGCACAACCCCGGCCTCAAAATGGGCAAAATGTCTGCATCGGATACTTTTCAGGAGCCCTTTATGCCAAAGCTTTTTAGACCCTTGAGCCAGCTGCTGGTGGCCGTTGCGCTGACCGGCTGTGGCAGTGCAGTCATCAACCCGGTGAGCGGCCAAGCCGAGCGCTCGGTGATGAGTGAGCAGGCCGAATTGGTGGAAGGTGCCAGCGCGCACAAGCAGGTGTTGCAGGAGTACGGTGTGGTGAAAGATGCACGCCTGCAAGGCTACGTGAACAACCTGGGCCAGCGCCTGGCCAAGTTGTCGCACCGCCAGCAGTTGCAATGGCACTTTACGCTGCTAGACAGCCCCGAGATCAATGCTTTTGCACTGCCCGGTGGCTATGTGTATGTCACACGCGGCATCATGGCCTACCTGCAAACCGAAGCTGAGTTGGCCGGGGTCATAGGGCATGAAATAGGCCACGTCACCGCCCGCCATGGGGCGCAGCGTGCCACCCGCCAGCAAGATGCCGGGTTGGGTGTGCTGGCTGCGACGGTGCTGGGTGCCGTGCTGGAAAGCCAGGGTGTCAGCGGCGCAGGCCGCCTGGCCAGTGACGTGTCGCAAACCGCTGCGGCCGGTTATGTGGCTTCGTATGGCCGTGACCAGGAGTTACAAGCTGATGGCCTGGGTGCCGAGTACCTGGCCCGCAATGCGTTTGACCCGCGCAACATGATCAAGGTGATTAGTGCGTTGAAAGCTCAAGAGCGTTTTGCCGCCGACCAAGCCCGTTCAGCCGGCCGTGCTGCGCCGGCACAAAACAGCTGGTTGGCCTCTCACCCCAGTAACGACCAGCGCCTGCAAATGATCACCCAACTGGCAGCCCAGTACCAAGGCAGCTACCCTGATGATGGCCGCACCCGGTACCAGCAAGCCATTCAAGGCATGGCTTTTGGTGAAAGCGCCGAGCAGGGTCTGACCCGTGGCCAGACTTTCTACCACCCCAGCTTGGGCATTGCCATCACAGCACCCGCAGGCTGGCGGATTCAGAACGAGCCCGAAAAACTGGCGCTGGTGAATGCCGCCGGAGACGCGGCGCTGATGGTCCAGGTGGCCCCAGCCAAAGCCGGTGCCACGCATGACGAGGTGATTCGCAACCTGCTCAAACCCAGTCAGGGGCGCACCGAAAAGCTGAGCATCAATGGTTTGCCCGCCACGCGCTTTGTTGGTGCCC
>JBIJDQ010000589.1:0-2604 GCA_044344025.1 Rhodoferax sp. | reverse complement strand
GGGTTTCATTGGATTTTTTGAGCTCTATCGCAAACTCGGCAACGGTCGTACTGGACATATTCTGTGTAACCTTTCATGACCATCACTCTTGAGAAGCGGCTTCATTGGTAAACCAATGTTCGCGCGCTTTCATGATCATGGCCTTGGCGTCGTCCGTAGACTGGCCAGTAATTTCTGTAAGTTCGTCAACGGCCAGATCGGCCAAGTCGTCGCGTGTATGAATTCCCGCATCGGCCAGTTTGCCGATCAGTTCTGCGGTAATGCCATCGAGGTCACGCAAGTCCAGGGAAACCGCTTCCACATTCTCTTCATGTGCAATCTCCATGGTGAGCAGTGTGTTCTTGGCCCGTGTGCGCAGCTCTACCACTGTCTCCTCGTCAAAGCTTTCAATCTCCAGCATTTCTTCCAGCGGCACATAGGCCACTTGCTCAAGACTGGTAAAGCCTTCCTCAATCAATAAATCGGCGATTTCTTCGTCCACATCCAGCTTCTCCATAAACAAGCTGCGAATCACATCGTTTTCAGAGCTTTGTTTTTGCTCGGACTCGGCCGCGTCCATGATGTTGATTTTCCAGCCGGTCAACTCGGAAGCCAGACGCACGTTTTGGCCACCGCGTCCGATCGCAATTGCCAAATTTTCTTCGTCAACCACCACATCCATCACATGGCGCTCTTCGTCCACCACAATGCTGGACACGTTGGCAGGGGCCAATGCACCAATCACAAACTGGGCTGGGTCTTCACTCCATAAAACGATGTCAACACGCTCGCCGGCCAGCTCATTGGTAACGCCATTGACGCGCGTTCCGCGCACGCCGACGCAAGTACCAATGGGGTCCACCCGCTTGTCATGGGACAGCACCGCAATCTTGGCGCGTGAACCAGCGTCGCGGGCGCAGGATTTGATTTCCAACAGTCCCTGCTCGATTTCAGGCACTTCCTGACGGAACAACTCAACCATAAACTCGGGTGCCGAGCGGGACAAAACGATGGGGGCACCACGCAGGGTCAAATCGACTTCCATGATCATGGCGCGAACGCGGTCGCCGGTGCGCAAATTTTCCTTCGGAATCATTTCGCCACGGCGCAAGCGACCCTCAACACGACCACTTTCAACGATGATGTCGCCCTTGTCCATGCGCTTGACCGTGCCGACAAAAATCTTTTCGCCGCGAGACATAAAGTCGTTGAGCAACATTTCACGCTCAGCATCGCGAATTTTCTGCAGGATGACCTGCTTCGCTGCCATCGCGCCGATCCGCCCGATTGGCACGGACTCAATCGGCTCCTCGATGTACTCATCGACCTCGATGTCAGAAATTTGCTCTTTGGCTTCAAACAGCAGGATTTCCTGGTCAGGCAACTGCAAGCCTGCCTCATCGGGAACAACGTGCCAGCGACGGAAAGTCTCATAGTGCCCACTGTCACGGTCCAATGCAACACGAATGTCTACATCGCCCGCATACAATTTTTTGGTCGCCTGGGCCAACGCAGCCTCTACGGCGCCCATCACCACATCAAACTCAACGTTTTTTTCACGTGAGATTGCTTCCACCAGCATCAACAGTTCGCGATTCATGCCATGACTCTCCTGAACACTCTAATCAATACAAAATATAAAACCGAAAAACCTATTCACCCGACATCTCAGAGCCGGATTGGGCTCCACGCCCCTTGAAATTTACTACCGGAGCCAGCCGCGCCTCGCGCAACTCGTCCAACGTAAACCCCAAAGCCTGCAACGGGGGCGCTACACGCTTCTTGCTCACCTTTTGCCCGGGCTTTACCGCAGGAGCATCGCTCCACACAATCTGCCAGCCGCAAGCGCCATCCCCAGCCACAACTTTTTCCAGCACACCGCGGAACTTTTTCCGGTTGGCGCTTACTTGACCACTAGCCGCAGCACCCATCGGCGCCTTCAGCGTGATATCCACCATATGCCCTGCAAAACGCTCGTAATCCTGCACATGCCTGAGTGGCCGGTCGATACCCGGCGAGGAAACCTCAAGCCTGCGGTATTCAATCGCTTCCACCTCCAGCGCAAATTGCAACTGCCGGGTAACCTTCTCGCAGTCCTCGACATTTACAAACTGCTCAACAGCAACTGCGCCAGCCTCTGGCTGCGTCCAGGGCAAATCAATCGTGATGCGCAACAAACCGCCCGCAGAGCGCTCGATCTCTACGAGGTCATACCCCAAACCACTGACAATTTGTGCAACGATGTCGTGCAAAGCCACTTGGAATCAGCCCATTCAAAAACAATCGACCAAAAAAAACGGGCGGTAATTACCCGCCCGTTTGGTCGTGAGCTTTAGATTGTAATGCAAAAACTCTGCTTTTACCTCTCACATAGAGGGCACACAGGGCATTTATTGCACTGCATCAACCAGCCGGCGGGTGTATTCCTGCTCCGGTTGGTCAAATACGCGGTCGACCGGCCCGCTTTCAATCACTTTTCCGTTCAACATCACGATTACCTGGTGGGCCATCGCCCGCACCACTTCAACATCATGGGTAATCAGCAAATAGGCCAGCCCGCGTTCACGCTGCAGCCGCTGCAATAGACGCAGAATCTGCTGGGCCATGGTGACATCCAGCGCGCTG
>JBIJDQ010000588.1:0-2605 GCA_044344025.1 Rhodoferax sp. | reverse complement strand
GCGTCAACAGCAACGCCGAAAAAATGCTGCAGGGCAGCGCCGCCGAATTGATTGGCACACCGTTTCTGCGCTTTCGCTTCAAGCACCAAAACGGCAGCAACTTGCCAGTGGAAGCCATTTCTGCCAACGCCGCATGGATTGAAGGCAGGCTCTGCACCCCTGATGACCAGTCCCTGTGGGTCGCCATCCTGTGCCGATCCTTCGAAACCGCTGAAGAAGAAACCGGCTACCTGTTTTCACTGCAAGACATTTCCGTCCGGGTGGCGCTGGAAGAAAAGCGGCACCAGGCCGAACTGCAACGCAATGCGGCCCTGCTGGAGCTGGGTATTCAAAAGGCGGCCATGGACGAACATGCCCTGGTCAGCATCACCGACATTCAAGGCCACATCACCTATGTCAATGAAAAATTTTGCGCCACCTCCGGCTACCTGGCCAGCGAACTCCTGGGACACACCCACCGCCTGATCAAGTCAGACCTGCACAGCGCCGAGTTCTACGCGGGCTTGTTGCGGACCATCTCTGGCGGCAACACCTGGCACGGAGAGATCACCAACCGGGCCAAAGATGGCAGCCTCTACACCGTGGCGTCCACCATTGTTCCCTGGCTGGACGCACTCGGAGTGCCTTACCAGTATGTGGCCATCCGCACCGACATCACCGCCAGAAAAATGGCAGAGCAAGAATTGGCACTGGCCCGCAAGCGGGAGCTGTCAGTGGGCGCCACGATTCAGCAAAACCTGTTGTTTGGCAAACCACCCACCGACCTGGAAGGGGTTTCGGTGGCCTGCTTCACCGAGGCCTCGAATGGGGTTGATGGTGACTTTTACACCTTCACCGAGATCAGCCCTTCCTGTTTTGAAGTGCTCACTGGCGACGTGATGGGCAAAGGCGTGACCGCCGCGCTGATTGCCGCAGGCATCAAGAACACCTATTACAAAACCTTCACCACCCTCATGAGCCAGCGCCTGGGCAAGGCGGCACCGACACCAGCAGAAATCATCAACGCCGTGCACGCCATCATCACCCCTGAGCTGATCCGCATTGAATCGTTTGTGACCTTGTCACTGGTGCGGGTCAACCGGCTGGAGAAAACCGCCACCTGGGTCAACGCCGGTCACACCCCCACGCTGCTGGTGCGCAGCGACGGGCAACACGTGCTCGAACTGTTGGGCGACAACCTGCCGGTCGGCATTACCATGAACGAGGTCTACACCGAACACCTGTCCCCCATTGACGTGGGTGATGCCCTGCTGCTGTATTCGGACGGCATCTCGGAGGCCGTGGGCCAAGGCCAAGTCGAGTACGGACTGGACCGCATCAAAACCATTTTGCGCCTGGGGCAAACCAGCCACTCCCACCCGTCGGTGACGCTGAACTCCCTGCGCAGTGACCTCAGCAACCACACCCGCCACCAAGGTACTACAGACGACAGCACGGCCATCTTCATCCGGGTCAACCCGCTCAGACAAGGTGCCCGTGGCACCTTGCAAGACCGGCGGGCGCCCGAGTTTCTTGAGATTCCCAGGCGCTTGGAGACGCTGGGGCTGATCCGGCAAAAAATCGCCCAGGTGGTGCAAGACCAATCTGAAGCGTTTGTCCACATGCTGCAACTGGCGGCCTTTGAAGCCACCACCAACATCATCCGCCACGCGCCCGAGCACCTCAAAAACGCGCCCATCACCATTGCCGTATCACGCAGCGCCGATGCCATCCAGGTGGAGCTGATTTACGAGGGCACCCCTTTTGTCCCGCCCAGTGCGCCGTCACCCGACTTTTCAGGTCATTCCGAAGGCGGGTTCGGGCTGTTCATCATCAACAGCGCAGTCGACCAAGTGACCTACGACAGCCCGATGCCCGGCCTGGCCAGCATTCGCCTGGTGAAGAAATTTGACCAGAACCTTGCCAGTTGAAGTCTTTCGCGACCTGAGACCAGCCACGCCAAAGGCCAACAGGTCGCTGGGTATGATTCGTCCCTTCGCGAAAGTTGCCCCTCATGTCCTCCCCCTCCCCCCATCATGGCCTGAACCTGGCCCAGCAAGAAGCCGTTAACTTCATGCACGGGCCCTGCCTGGTGCTGGCGGGCGCGGGCTCAGGCAAAACCCGGGTCATTACCCACAAAATTGGCCGCCTGATGGATGCCGGGGTGCCCGCCAAACGCATTTTTGCCATCACTTTCACCAACAAAGCTGCCACCGAGATGCGCGAACGCGCCCGCGTAGCTGTTGGCAAGGCCGCCAAGGAGGTGGTGATCTGCACGTTTCACGCCCTGGGGGTGCGACTGCTGCGCGAAGACGGCGCGGCACTCGGCCTGAAACCGCAGTTCTCCATTCTTGACAGTGACGACGTGACCAGCATCCTCAAAGACGCGGGCGGCAGTGTGGATGCCGCCACCGCGCGCAGCTGGCAGTGGACCATCAGCCTGTGGAAAAACCAGGGGATGAATTCAGTGGCGGCGTTGGCGGCGGCCAGCACCGACAGTGAACGCATCATTGCCCGCGTGATGGCGCTTTACGAAGAACGGCTCACCGCCTACCAGAGTGTGGACTTTGACGACCTGATCAGCCTGCCGCTCAAACTGCTACAAAATCATGAGCAGGTCAGGCAG
>JBIJDQ010000587.1:0-2606 GCA_044344025.1 Rhodoferax sp. | reverse complement strand
AGCACGGCGCGTAAATAGCGCTGCACCGGCGCAGGCAGACCGTCAAGCTCGCGCAAGTGGTAGCGCGTCTGGTAGGCAGGAGGGGTCCTGGTGTCGAGTCGGGCCTCAGCCAGCCTGCGGGCCAGCACTTGTACGGATTTAGCCCACCGCTTGGTGCCATAGGCCCGCAGGCCGACGAACGCAAGCACCAGCAAACACAAAACCAATCCGAGCCACAGAAACCACGTCATATCCGCTCCTTGGTTACCAACTGGTGGAAGAGGCCGCCATGAAAATTTGGCCCGCTGATTGCCATTTTTGTGCGTCGGTTGCGGTGTGTCAGGCCAGTGTCAAGCCGCGCTGGGCATCCATCGCCGACCTGCCACGCCCCAGGGCGAATGCGCTGGCCAAGTCCGCCAGCGTCTTGTCGCCACCAAGGATGTCTCGGTGAAACTGAATCAGGGACCCGGCCTCCGCCACGAATTCCTCTTGGCGCAACCTTATTTCATCCAGGCGCTTTTGCTGAGATGGGTTGTCAGCGGTGAGCCGTTTTGCCTCTTCCCAATGTTTGCCAAAATTCTGCACGCCGTCATTCCATGGTTGCAGAAAGCGGTCTTCGCCACTGGTCAGAAAACCGCGCTCGCCGGTCTGCATAGAGATACCGATCACGCCCGCCAGCAAAAGGGCGAGCCGTCGGGCGATGGGTAAGTTGAAAATATTCACAGTTTTCTTTTTGAATGGGAGGGCGATGAAGATCGCGTCCCTGTGTAGCGCAATAAGGTTGCGCACGCCTCGCCCATTCTTTGGGTTCTGGCGTAAATGGTCTGTGCGACATCACACGCAACGCGGGTGATTGAACCACTGGAGTGGTATCACCGCTCAAGCGACTGCGCCTAACCCGCATATTTCACGATACATCCCAAAAAAGCATATAAAAAGTCTCGGAACCATTGTCGGATATATGTATCTCACTCTCATATAAGGAGTGAAAAGCAATGGCAAAGTGTTCCGAAGAGTTTGTGCGCAAAACAATTGAATTCAGCCGCCAAGGCAAGCGCATCGTAGAGGGTCGATTTGACGGGGGCTGCATGAGCAGCGACGCGGGGGTGATGTTGCTGGCTGAAACCGATCGCAAGATTGGTCTGACCCAAGCCGCAGCCCAGCACATTGCTGACCCGCGCAACCCCTTGCTCATCACCCACGCCGTTCGTGACATGCTGCGCCAACGCATCTATGGTCTGGCATTGGGCTGGGAAGACCTGAACGACCACGCTGCCCTGCGCCAGGACATCGCCATGCAAACGGCTGTCGGCGTTGACCGCGAAGTGGCCAGCGCCCCCACCCTGTGCCGACTGGAGAACTGGGCTGACCGGCAAGCCGCCTGGGGCCTGCACCAAGTGCTGGTGGATCAATTCATTGCCAGCTTCAAAAGCGCCCCCGAAGAGTTGATCCTGGACTTTGATGCCACCGACAACCCGTTGTATTGACAGCAGGAATCACGCTTCTTTCACGGCTACTACGACTCCTACTGCTATTTGCCCCTGTATGTGTTCTGTGGCCAACAGCTCCTGTGCTGCTACCTGCGCCCCAGCCGCATTGATGGGGCCAAACACAGCGCTGCCATTTTGAAGCTGCTGGTCAAGCACCTGCGTGCCAAATGGCCACTGGTGCGCATCGTGTTTCGAGGCGATTCGGGCTTTTGCCGCGCCCGCATCATCAACTACTGCGAGCGCTCAGGCGTGAACTACATCATCGGTCTGGCACGCAACGCCCGGCTGCAGCAGATCACCGAGTTCCTGGAGCTGTCGATGAAAGACGAATTCGAGCGCACCCAGACCAAGCAGCGCGAAGTCGATGAGTTCATGTACGCCGCGCAGAGTTGGCCACTTGAGCGCAGAGTCATCACCCGGCTGGAATACGGTGAGCAGGGTAACAATCCGCGCTACGTGGTGACAAACCTGAGTGAGCCAGCGCAGCAGCTTTATGACGACGTTTACTGCGCGCGTGGTGAAGCCGAGAACCGGATCAAGGAGGCGCAGGTGGGCTTGTTTGCCACCCGCACGAGTTGCCAGCATTTCCAGAGCAATCAGCTGCGCATGTTGCTGGCGGCCTTGGGCTATGTGCTCGTTGAACGGTTGCGCTCATTGGCCTTGGCAGGCACCGAATTGGCCACAGCTCAGGTCGACACCTTGCGCATCAAGCTGCTCAAGGTGGCGGCGGTGATCACGCGCGATACCCGGCGCATTCGCCTGTACCTGGCCTCCAACTGGCCCAGCGCAGACATCTTTGAGCACGCCGTCAGTCAGTTGCGCTCGCCCTGACCCACAAACCAGCGCCTGGCTGGCGTGTTGACACAAATATCGCTCGCAACCCAAGTCGGGGTGGGGGGGGTGCGTTCAGAAAACGTCAACGTGCGGCACTGCATCGTGCCACACACGAAAAAACCGCTATGTCTGTGCTTCGCGGCAAATAACGGCGCCAATCCGGACGGGAAAGTGCGGTACCGTGAAATATGCGGGCTAACGCTCCCCTTTGCGGTACGGCTTCATCAGCGCCTGGGGGTAACTGGCCTTGCGGGCCACCAGCACCAGCGCCACGATGGACAACGCATAAGGCAGCATCAAATA
>JBIJDQ010000586.1:0-2608 GCA_044344025.1 Rhodoferax sp. | reverse complement strand
CCCCCGCGGCCGGGGAGCGTCTCCAACACTTGCTGGTCATTTGACGGAGTGTAGGGAGCGGCCTGCAACAGCGCGGGCAAGGTGCACGCTACCAATCCAGCTGAGATAACACACCTTTTCAAAAATTGACCTTGAAGCCTGCAGTGATTCATGGGTGTTGTATGCTTCATTCGCTGTTACCTATACCGATAACAGTTCAATTAATTCATTTGGAGTTTACCCATGCGCAAGTTACCTGCAATGTTGATGGTCTTTGCTTTCGCTTCCGTGTCATTGAACGCCTTCGCCGGAGCCCACGGCGGTGCGATGGATGAGAAGAAGATGGAAGAATGCAAGAAGATGGACCCTGCCAAGGCCGACGAAAAAATGAAGGCTGAGTGCGCAAAACTGATGGCACCGAAGAAATAAGACGACGACCTCTGGTCTTGAAACAAAGGCGGGCCAAGCGGCCCGCTTTTTTGTTGACGATGCAACAGGGTCTTGGTGGACAATCTCGGTTCAAAACATTAATGGTGCGTAGCGCGTGAATTTCGATATCCAGACACTGTCCATCATGGTGGCCGTCAGCTCGGTGGTGTTTGCGTTTTCAACCATTACGGTTGCGCGCACGATCCCGAGCGAAAAACATTTGATGGACTGGGCGTGGGGCGCCGGCTTGACAGCTGCAAGCACTTTTCTGGTGGGATTGCGCGGCATCATTCCTGACTTCATCTCGACCGTCATTGCAAATACCTTGCTTGCTTTCGGTTTCATTGTGATGTACCGCGGCAGCCTCGGCATGTTTGACCGACAAAAATTTCGCAATAGCATATGGCTCGTTGGCGTGGCTGCCTTTGTCGCGCTCGCGTGGTTCACGCTCGGTGTACCGGATGTCCGGGCACGTGTGATCGTTTTGTCACTGGTGGCAGGACCAATGTTGTTACTAGTCGCCACAGCCTTTTTCCAGCACGACCGTTCCACGGGTCCGAACCCGCTGCGTATTGCCAATCGCATCACTGTTGTCATATGCCTTTTGGGGGCATTCATCTTTTTTGTCCGGATGCCCTTGACCATTCAAAGCCAGGCCATCACCAGCTACACCGTTTCGAACAGCTTTTTGTTTGTTGCACCCTACCTGTGGGCGATTTTGTTCAACGTGTGGCTCTCCATTACGGTCACGCTACATGCCAACTCAAAATTGCTGGCGGATTTGTCCGGCGCGCGTGACGAAGCCCAGGCCAACAACATCGCGAAAAGCCAGTTTCTGGCCAACATGAGCCACGAAATACGCACCCCGATGAATGCCATATTGGGCATGCTCAAGTTGCTGGGCCACACCGAACTCAAAGCCAACCAGTTTGACTACGTCAGCAAGACCGAAAACGCCGCCAAGTCGCTGCTAAGCCTGCTCAATGACATTTTGGATTTTTCCAAAATGGATGCCAACAAAATGGAGCTCGACATTCAGCCCTTCAAGACTGAGCAGTTGATGCAGGACCTGGCGGTGGTGCTGTCGGCCAATGTAGGGAGCAAGTCCATCGACGTGTTGTATGACATTGATCCAGACGTCCCACAGGTACTGATTGGTGACTCCATGCGCTTGCAGCAGGTACTCATCAACCTGGCGGGCAATGCCGTGAAATTCACCACCAGCGGGCAAGTGGTGGTGATACTGCGCTGCGACCATGCTACCCCCAGCGCACAGCCCGGCTGGGCTGAGATTGAGTTCGTAGTGAAAGACTCGGGCATTGGTATTGCTCCAGAGCATCAAGCCAAGATATTCACAGGGTTTTCTCAGGCCTACGCCAGCACAACCCGACAGTTTGGCGGCACTGGTTTAGGCTTGTCCATCAGCCGCAAACTGATAGCACTGATGGGCGGCGAAATCGGCGTATCCAGCCAACTCGGCCAAGGCAGCACCTTCAGCTTCAAGCTGCGCCTGGCGGTGCCCGAGGCGACTCCCGGCAGTGCTACTGAAAAAATTGGTCCGCAACATCGCACGGTTCTAATCATCGACGACAACCCCGTTGCGTGCCAGTTGCTGGGGAAAATGGTGCGCAACCTGGGTTGGTCTGTGTACACCACGGCAAGTGCCAGCCAGGCTGGCGAGCTGATAGAACAGCGTAACAAAGCAGGTGATCCGCCTTTCAGCCTGGCCTATGTGGATTGGCATATGCCGGAGGGGGACGGATGGCAAACTATTAAAACCCTGCAGCAACTGTGCCGCTCCTTGAAGATATCTGCGCCGGGGTTTGTTTTGATGTCGGCAAACGGCCGTGAAAATCTTGCCCAAAGAACACTGCAAGAGCAGGACCAGTTGCAGGCGTTTTTGGCAAAACCTTTCACCACAGCCATGTTATTGGCGGCAGGTACCCCGCAGGCCGACGACCAGGCCACGCTGCGCCGCGCGGCCAGGGCCAGCAAGCGACAACTGTCCGGCATGCGCATACTGGTGGTGGAAGACAATGCCATCAACCAGCAGGTGGCAGAAGAGTTACTGACTTTTGAAGGTGCGCTGGTCTCCATTGCTGCAAACGGCCGCTTGGGTGTGAACGCAGTTGCCAGCGCCAAAAAACAGTTCGATGCCGTATTGATGGATGTGCAAATGCCCGTGTTGGACGGTTACGCC
>JBIJDQ010000583.1:0-2618 GCA_044344025.1 Rhodoferax sp. | reverse complement strand
GGCGGGTGCATTACACCGTGGTGGTGCGTGACTTGACTGAGCGCCAGCACATGGCGCGCATGAAGGACGAATTTCTGGCCACCGTCAGCCATGAGTTGCGCACCCCGCTGACTTCGGTGCTGGGTGCGCTTGGCCTGTTGGCATCAGGTGCCGCAGGTGCGTTGCCCAAGGCCGCGGTGCCCTTGGCAGAAGTGGCCAAGCGCAATGGCGAACGCTTAAGCCGATTGATCGACGATATTCTGGACTTGACCAAACTCGAAGGCAACCAGATGGTGCTGCAACTGCGCCCGCAGCACTTGGAGCCACTGTTGCGTGAAGCCCTGTCGGCCAACCAGGGTTATGCGCAGCGCGCTGGGGTTCACCTCAGTCTCGATGTGCCTGTGGGAAGCCCGCAAGTGCGCCTGGATGCAGACCGGTTTTTGCAGGTCATGGCCAATTTGTTGTCCAACGCGATCAAACATTCTCCAATGGGTGACACCGTCAGCGTGGGTCTGACCTGGACGCAAACGCTGGTCAGGGTCAAGGTGCGTGACCGGGGGCCGGGCATTGACCCGAAGTTTCGCGCCCGCATGTTCGAGAAGTTTTCACAGGCCGATGGCTCAGACCGCCGGGCTCAGGGTGGCACCGGCCTAGGCTTGTACATCACCCGGATGCTGGTCGAACGCATGGGTGGCCAGGTGGCGGTGGATTCGGTGGCAGGCGACGGCGCCACGTTTGTGGTTGAGTTGCCGGTGATGGATGCCAAGGTGCGGGTATGGGCACCCTGGGTGCTGCACATTGACCGCGATGTGGACGCCCGGCGGCGGGTGGCCGACTGGTTGTTGCCGCTGTGCCCGGTAGAAGGGGCCGCAGACTTGCAGCAGGCGCTCGCGCCACGTGTTCGCCAGAGTCCGGCCATGGTGATTGCGGACCCGCAAACCCAGGGGTTGGCTGAAGATTTTTGTGCCGCGCTGCAGCGCCTGGCACCCGGGCGACCGGTGCTGCTCTACAGCGATGCATTGGATGCGCAATTTGTCCAGCGGGTGGGGTTGGATTGGTTGCAGAAATCCCAAGGGGGCGGCGAAGAATTGCGCATGGCCGTGCAGGCTGCACTTGTCAAAACCAACCAGGAGGCGCCGCCATGAGTGAGCTGCAACGGGTGATGTGTGTGGAAGATGACCCGGACATCCGGATGATTCTTGAGTTCAGCCTGACCACCTTGGGTGGCTACGAGGTGTGTATGTGTGCGGGTGGGCAGGTGGCGCTGACCCAAGCGCCGCTGTTCAGACCTGATCTGGTGTTGCTTGATGTCATGATGCCCGACATGAGTGGCCCGGAAACACTGGCCGCTTTGCGCCAGCAGCCTTGCATGAAAGGCGTGCCTGTGGTGTTTATCACGGCCAAGGCCATGCCCGACGAAGTGGAAGCCCTGCTTGAGTACGGCGCCACGGGCGTGATCGTCAAACCGTTTGACCCGGTGACGCTGCCGCAGGACATTCGCATGTATTGGGAGCATGGGCGTGGCATCTTCCCCGGCTGACGGCCTGCCGCTGGTGGCGCAACAGCAGTTTGAAGGCTTGCGCCAGCGTTTTGCGGCTGGACTAAACGCACGCTGGCGTGACATCAGCCAGGCTGCTGACCTGCCAGCACAACAGGCGCTGCTGCACCGCCTTTGTGGCAGCGCGGGGAGTTTTGGTTTTGAGCGCCTGGGCCAACTGGCGCGCGAAGCCGAGGGGTATTGCGCCACGGGCGATGCCGCAGCGCTGGCAGTGTCTTTGCGCCAGCTTGAGTTTGAGATCAAGGCAGCCACCCCCACGCTGCCTTTGCCAACAGCGGCTTGAGTCCGCCAAGCCGTGCGTGCGGTTTGTCACAGTGTCGTGACACTTTGCACTGGCGGTCAGTATGTAATACAGACCAGCCAATTCTCAACCGCTAACTCATTATGGATGCCAAGATGGAACTCAAAGGAATCATTGAAAACAACGACGTGCTGGTCATTGAACTGCGCGAGGACAACCTGGACGCCAGCAACGTGCGTGAGTTCAAGGACGCGATTGGGGCGGTGATTCACGAACGCACCCAGGTGGTGCTGGACATGTCGGGTGTCAAGTTTGTGGACAGCTCGGGCCTGGGGGCCTTGATCTCTTGCCTGCGCCAACTCAATGGTCGCCGGGGTGACTTCAAACTGTGCGCCATGTCAAAAACGGTGCGTGCCTTGTTTGAATTGATGCGCATGCACCGGGTGTTCAATATTCATGACACCCGTGAGGAGGCCGTCAGGTCTTTTTCCTGATCCCGCTTGGCATCAGGCCAACAGGGAAGTCTCATGAATTTGCAAATTGAAACCTTGCGGGGTTTGGCGTGCCTGTTGCTGGTGGCCTACCACGTGGTCGGCGCGGATGCCAGCCTGGGCTTGCAGGTGACAGACGGGCCGCTGCGCTGGCTCAACGATGGCATGGCCTACCTGCGCATGCCGCTGTTCACCTTTTTATCAGGTCTGGTGTATGGCTTGCGGCCTTTTGGTGGCAACAGCCAGGCTTTTTTGAGCGGCAAAATGCGCCGCTTGCTGGTGCCCATGCTGGTGGTCGGCACCGTGTTTGCCGCGCTACAGGCGGTGACACCAGGAACCAATTCGTCAG
>JBIJDQ010000581.1:0-2621 GCA_044344025.1 Rhodoferax sp. | reverse complement strand
GCTTCTGAGGACGAAAGCTGGTAAGCAACCGGCGAAGTCATCTTGCCGTAGCGCGTAATTCTTAAGAACATCGTGTCCACTTCAACCCAGGTGGACACATGCACACTTCAAATTCAGAAATTCAGATGCCGCAGGCCGGTCGTCGGCGCGGGCGCTACAGTGACGACTTCAAACGCCAAGTCGTCACAGCATGCTTGGAGCCGGGCGTCTCTACGGCGGCAGTCGCACTGGCCAATGGCCTGAACGCCAATTTGTTACGTCGCTGGGTGGTTGAGGCAACACAGCGCAGCGGCCCGCTGCTATCGAAGACGACAACGCTTGCGCCCGTTCACGACCACCCGACCTTCATCCCCGTCAAATTTGACCCACCAGCACCTGCTGCCCCGCCAGCCGACATCCACCTAGAACTCCAGCACGGCGCCACCACCGTGCACATCCACTGGCCCCTGCAGGCATCAAGCCAATGCGCCCAATGGCTGCGCGAGGTACTGGCATGATCCGCATTGATGCCGTGTGGTTGTCCACCGTGCCCTTGGACATGCGAGCCGGAACAGACACGGCGCTGGCCCGCGTGGTGGCAGTCTTTGGTGCCGCCCACCCGCATACCGCCTACCTCTTTGCCAACCGGCGTGCCAACCGCATGAAGGTGCTGGTGCATGACGGTATCGGCTTCTGGCTGGCCGCCAGGAGGCTGCACAAGGGCCACTTTGTCTGGCCAGCACCAGATGGCCAAGCTCAGGTCAATTTGAGTCGCCCACAACTCGACGCGCTGGTGCTGGGCCTGCCCTGGAGTCGCATTGGCGAGGGCGGCATCATCAGCGTCGTGTGAGGTAAATCTGACTCGAAATCCGGCTTAATTTGGGTGTGTAAACAGAACAAAAATACTGTGCTGGTACCTATGCAGCAAAGTTGAGTCACTATTGTTTTTGAGTCAATTAGGGCATATCAGAATAGCAAAAAATAGCTCACTATGGGACACTTTGTTCCATGGTCGAAGCCCTTGAATCACTGCCCAAACTGAACGCAGAACAATTGCGTCAGCTTGCTCAGGAGCTCCTTGCCAAGGTGGCCCAGCAAAGCCAGATCATCGCCCAGCGCGACAGCGACATCCAGTACCGCCAGGCCAAGATCGACAAACTCACCCATGAGCTGGCAACCCTCAAACGCTGGAAGTTCGGGCGTAGCAGTGAACAGCTCAACGGGATTCAGATCAGTCTGATCGAAGAAACCATTGAGGCGGACATTGCCGCCATCGAGCTTGAACTCCAGGAGTTGGCACCTGCAGCAAAAGTCCCGGCCCAACCCCGCCAGCAGCCCAAACGTGCAGCCTTGCCTGCCGGTCTTCCCCGCGTGGACATCCATCACGAACCGGACTCCACGACCTGTGGCTGTGGCTGCCAGTTAAAGCGCATCGGGCAAGATGTCTCCGAGAAGCTGGACTACACCCCGGGCGTGTTCACGGTGGAGCAACATATTCGTGGCAAATGGGCCTGCGCCCAATGCCAAACGCTGATCCAGGCGCCAGTGCCGCCCCAGATCATTGACAAAGGCATCCCCACTGCAGGCTTGCTGGCACAGGTGCTGGTAGCCAAGTACAGCGACCATTTGCCGCTGTACCGCCAGGAACGTATTTTTGGCCGTGCCGGTGTGGAAATTCCACGCTCTACATTGGCACAGTGGGTGGGCATTTGCGGCGTGCAATTGCAGGCACTGGTGGATGCGCTCAAAACGGAAATTTTTAGCCATTCGGTGATGCATGCCGATGAGACGCCAGTGGAGATGCTCAAACCTGGCAACAAGAAAACACACCGGGCTTACCTGTGGGCCTATGCGCCGGGCGCATTTGAGGACTTAAAAGCGGTGGTCTATGATTTCTGCGAATCCCGAGCGGGCGAGCATGCCAGAACCTTCCTGGGAAAATGGAAGGGTAGCCTGGTGTGTGATGACTATGCGGGGTACAAGGCAGGGTTTGTCAGTGGCATCACGGAGGCCGGGTGCATGGCGCATTCGAGACGCAAGTTCTTTGATTTGCATGTCAGCAGCAAGAGCCAGATTGCCGGGCAGGCTTGTGCGTATATCAGTCAACTTTATGACGTGGAGCGTGAAATCAAGGCGTTAAAGCCCGACGAGCGTCTAAAAATCCGCCAGGCCAGATCAAAACCACTGGCCGATGCGTTTCACCAATGGATGCTATTGCAGAGGCAAAAAATCACGGATGGCTCGGCCACGGCCAAAGCACTCGATTACAGTCTGAAGCGCTGGACGGCTCTGACTCAGTTTCTGGATGATGGGAAATTGCCCATCGATAACAACTGGATTGAGAATCAGATTCGCCCGATTGCCATTGGCCGCAACAATTGGTTGTTTGCTGGCTCTCTACGTGCGGGACAGCGTGCGGCGGCAGTGATGAGTTTGATTCAGAGTGCCAAACTCAATGGGCATGACCCTTATGCCTATCTGAAGGATGTGCTGGCTCGTCTGCCCACGCACAAGAACAGTCAGATCGGCGAATTGTTGCCGCATCGCTGGCTGCCGCCAAATCCATAGATCCGGCCAGCACTGCCACAAAGGCAGCTTTGCGGAAACGTGACTTCGCCGCGCCCTTACGGTAGTCTAGCAAG
>JBIJDQ010000582.1:0-2621 GCA_044344025.1 Rhodoferax sp. | reverse complement strand
CAACCTACAGTGCTACAGTGCGTTCCTGATGTAAGGTCTTGCCCTGTCTGAGAAAATTTGCCATAATCGACGGTTCCCCTGATTGTGTTCGGGGCGATTTGACCGATAACCGCTGTTTTTAATAGTGGTGGCCCGGAACTGAGCCTGTTAGGAATTCCAAAATGAAACGCACTTACCAACCCTCCAAAATCCGCCGCGCCCGCACCCACGGTTTTCTCGTTCGTATGAAGACCCGTGGTGGCCGTGCAGTCATCAATGCGCGCCGCGCTAAGGGTCGCAAGCGCTTGGCTGTCTAGTCGCTGCTTGCGGGTGTATTCCTGCATATGCACCTCTCGGCTTTGCTGGTGTGCAGTTTTGCAAAAGCACCAACGTGCAGCGATTGAAATCTAGGCCCCAGTTTCAGGCAGTTCTGGCCGGTCACACTGTGGCTCGGACGGCGCACTTTGCCTTGCATTGCTGCCCTCTTGAGTTGCCGCAGCCGTTTAGTCATCCCCCGGCTTTGTTTCCCGTGAACGAGGCATGGTTAGGCGCTATGGTTCCCAAGCGTTGGGCAAAACGCGCTGTGACCCGAAATACCATCAAGCGTCAGATTTACAGCGTCAGTGTCGATTTTGAGTCCGTGTTGTCCACACGCGCTCATTTGGTGCGCTTGCGTTCAGGGTTTGAGCGGGCGCAGTTTCAAAGTGCGACATCGGATGCGCTCAAAGCGGCCGTTCGTGCAGAACTGCTGCAACTTTTTTCGCGTGTTCAAGAGACTGTTGCCAAATGATGCGTGTCCTCCTTATGCAAGTCGTCAAAGCATACCGGATGTTTTTGAGCCCGTGGTTGGGGTCGTCTTGTCGCTTTGAACCCACTTGTTCCATGTATGCTCTCACGGCCCTGGAGTCGCATGGTGCGGCGGCTGGCAGTTACCTGGCTGCTGCCCGAATCGCGCGTTGTCACCCCTGGTGCGCGGGAGGTCTTGATCCCGTGCCCAGTGAAGTTCCCAGGTTGTTTGCCTGGCGGACCCCCTCTTCCCCTTCTGAAAAGAAACGCTCATGAACGATATTCGCCGCACCATTTTGTGGGTGGTCTTTGGCTTTTCCATGGTTCTGTTGTGGGATCAGTGGCAGATCCACAACGGTAAGAAAGCGACTTTTTTCCCCGCGCCAGCTCAGCAAGCCACGGTTGAAACCAATGGTTCAGCAATTCCTGTGCCAATTCCGGTGCCAAGTGTTAGTTCGGCGGGTGTGCCCAGTGGCGCAGGGTTGACGCCCCCCGTGGCCGTAGCGCAGGCTGCCACCGGGGCGACTCTGGTGATACCGTCCGTGCCAAAAGAGCGTTTTGACGTTACCACCGATGTGCTGAAGCTGACCTTCGAGTCCGAAGGTGGTTCTTTGGTTCGTACCGAGTTTCTTCAGCACACCGACATGAGTGACAAGAGCAAGAATTTTGTACTGCTCGATGACAACAAGGAGCGCGTTTATTTGGCGCAATCCGGTGTGATCGGTGGTGGCGCTGCTGGCAGCTTTCCGACCCACAAGACCCCCATGACCATGAGTGGCGCACGCGCGCTCAAAGACGGCGACAACGAGTTGGTGGTCAAGTTCACTTCGGGAGAAGTGGGCGGCATCAAGTTGGTAAAGACCTACACCCTGCGCCGCGGTGCTTACGATATGGCGGTCAAACACGAACTGACCAATGTGTCCAATACGCCGCTGTCACCGCAGCTCTATCTGCAACTGGTCCGAGACGGCAGCAAACCGCCAGGCGAATCGTCGTTCTATTTCACTTTCACTGGACCAGCGGTTTATACGACAGCCAAAAAATACCAAAAAGTCGAATTCGACGAGATCAAGAAAAAGAAGGCCGACTACGAAAAGCAGGCAACGGATGGTTATGTGGCCATGGTCCAGCATTACTTCGCCAGTGCGTGGATGCTGCCGGACGGTGTGTCGCGCACCATTTCAGTGGATGGCGTGGATATCGGTTCATCAGTCGCAGATTGCTGCTACCGTGCCACGATGATCACTGCCCCCGAGACAATTGCGCCGGACACTACCAAGGTTATCGATGCGAAGTTCTTTGCCGGCCCGCAACAGGAAACCACGCTGGAGAAGTTGGCGCCGGGTCTGGAACTGGTCAAGGACTACGGTTGGCTTACCATTTTGGCCAAACCCCTTTACTGGTTGCTCGATAAGTTACACGGCTTCATCCAGAATTGGGGATGGTCCATAGTCGCCCTGGTGGTGTTGCTGAAGATCGCGTTTTACTGGCTCAATGCCAAAGCGTATGCCAGCATGGCCAAGATGAAGGCGGTAAACCCCAAGATCATGGAGATGCGCGAGCGCCTGAAAGACAACCCGCAACAGATGCAGCAGGAGATGATGCGGATTTACCGTGAGGAGAAAGTCAACCCCATGGGTGGCTGCTTCCCCATCATGATCCAAATTCCAGTGTTTATTGCGTTGTATTGGGTACTCCTGTCCAGCGTGGAGATGCGCAACGAGCCGTGGACTCTCTGGATCAAGGATTTGTCGTCGCCCGATCCCTACTACATCTTGCCCTTGGTCATGACTTTGACGACCTTGTTGCAAACCGCGCTGAACCCCACTCCGCCTGACCCGATGCAGGCCAAGATG
>JBIJDQ010000580.1:0-2624 GCA_044344025.1 Rhodoferax sp. | reverse complement strand
GTTAGCTACCAGGAGTGGTAGTTCAGTTGGTTAGAATACCGGCCTGTCACGCCGGGGGTCGCGGGTTCGAGTCCCGTCCGCTCCGCCAAAAAAGGTAAAGCCGTTGTAAGTCATCGATTTACAACGGCTTTTTCTATTTCTGCTACACAGTTTACGACCCTGCAGTGCTGCCCGGAAACCCTTCTGTGTAGCAGCAATGATCTTGCCCCCGTTTTCCGGACTCCTTAAGCCACCAGTTATGCGGACTTCCTGTCTTGCTGCTGGGCCGCTGTCCAGCGTTGCTCAAACGTCATTGGGCTGACGTAGCCCAACGTTGAGTGCAATCTCTTGTGATTGTAAAAGTTGAGCCAGTCCATGACTTCATCCAACGCCTCGCGCCGGGTAGCAAACTTTCTGCCGTACAACCTGCCAACCTTTAACCGGCCCCATAGACTCTCAGTGGGCGCGTTGTCCCAGCAATTGCCTTTGCGGCTCATGGACGATTTCATTTTGTATTCTTTGAGGGCAGCTTGAAACGCATGACTGCAATACTGGCTGCCACGGTCTGAGTGAAAGATCAACCCAGGTTCTGGTTGACGCCTGAACCACGCCATGCGCAGCGCATCCGTCACTGCATTGGTCTGCATGTTGTCGCGCATGCTCCAGCCCACCACCTGTCGGCTGAACAGGTCGATTACGCCTGTCAGGTACAACCAGCCTTCGTCGGTGGCGATGTAGGTGATGTCACTTGTCCAGACTTGGTTGGGTGCCTCGGGTGTGAAGTTGCAATCCAACAGGTTCTGCGCAATGGGCAGGTTGTGTTTGCTGTCAGTGGTGACAACAAATTTCCTTTTACCCCTGGCCTTGATGCCGTGCAGTTTCATCAGCTTTCGCACACGCTCTTTGCCCACGCGGATGCCGCGTGCCAGCAGTTCCTTCCACATCTTTGGCCAGCCATACTCCTGTTTGACTTCAGCATGGATGGCCAAGATGTGTACCAGCAGGGCTTCGTCGTTGATGCGCTTGCTGGCTCCCGGTTTGCTGGATTTGGGGGTGTCTTTGCGACGCCAGTGTTCAAAGTAGCCACTGGCGCTGACTTGCAGTACCTCGCACGACAGCGTGATTGGCCAAACCTTCTTGTGTTTTGCAATCCAGGCGTACTTCACAGCGATTCCCGAGCGAAGTACGCCGTCGCTTTTTTTAGGATGTCGCGCTCCATCGTCACGCGGGCCAGTTGTGCACGCAGGCGCGCCAGCTCCATTTGCTCAGGTGAGACGGGTTTGTCACCCGAACCTTTGAGTTGCCCTTTGTTACTCAGTCGCACCCAGTTGTCCAGCGTTTGGTTCGGTATGCCCAGCACCTTGGCCGTCACAGCGGCGGCCTGACCACCTTTGACTAGGCGTACTGCCTCCAGCTTGAATTCCAGCGTGTATCTGCCCCGCGCTTGCCCGTCGATTCTCTTGCTCATGTTTGCCTCTCCAATGTCTGAAATTTTCCTTCAGCTATGGAGTCCGTTTTTCGAGGGCAAGATCACTGCCGCCGGGCGGTCAATCCCGGATCACATCCACCAGCACGCGGCCACGCACTTTGCCTTGCAGCAAATCTTTGGCAACACTAATCACCTCAGAGAGCCCGATTTCACGAGCGATGACATCAAGCTTGGCCATGTCCAGCTCTGCAGCCAGCCGTTGCCATGCCTGTTGCCGCAAGCTTGGCGGCGCCATCACGCTGTCAATGCCGTACAGCGTGATACCGCGCAAAATAAAGGGCACCACGGTGGCCGGAAAATCCATGCCACCGGCCAGACCACAAGCGGCCACTGCACCACCGTATTGAGTTGTGGCACAGGCGTTGGCCAAGGTATGGCTCCCCACGGTGTCAATCACGCCAGCCCAACGCTCTTTGCCCATGGGCTTTCCAGGCGTTGACAAGACGCTGCGCTCAATGACCTGGCTTGCACCCAGAGTTTTCAGAAAATCGGCTTCTGCCGTGCGGCCAGTGGAAGCCACTACCGTGTAGCCCAGCTTCGCAAGCAGAGCCACCGCAATGCTGCCGACCCCACCATTGGCTCCGGTGACCAGAATTTCGCCGTCTTTGGGCGCAACACCATGTTTTTGCAAGGCTATGACACACAACATGGCTGTGTAACCGGCCGTGCCAATTTCCATCGCCTGTCGGTTTGACAAGCCCTCAGGCAAGGCAATCAACCACTCCCCTTTGACGCGCGCCACCTCGGCCAGGCCGCCGCAATGGGTTTCACCCACACCCCAGCCATTGAGAATGACCTTATCGCCCGCCTTCCAGTTGGGGTGGCTGCTTTGGCTCACCGTACCAGCAAAATCGATGCCGGGTACCATGGGGAAACGCCGCACCACGGGCGATTGGCCCGTAATGGCTAGGCCGTCCTTGTAGTTCAGTGTGGACCACTCCACTTGCACGGTGACATCACCTTCAGGCAGCACGGTGTCTTCAATGTGTGTCAGCGTAGACCGGTAGCCGGCCTCGTCTTTGGTAACCAGAATTCCTTTGAACACAATAGATTCCTAAAAAATGTCAATTGGTGCCTCACTTGGACAAAACGCAGGATGCAAGATAGATGTTGCTGAGAATAACAATTTTCCCCGTTTGCGGCAATTGAACCACTT
>JBIJDQ010000579.1:0-2625 GCA_044344025.1 Rhodoferax sp. | reverse complement strand
CGGTCAATGATGGCCTCAAAGGGCACGTCGATTTCAAGCACGTAATCCAGCTTGACCCCGGCCGCCTTCATGGCTTCGGCCTGAGGAATGGTGCGGGGAAAACCGTCAAACAGAAAACCGCCCGCGCAGTCAGGCTGGCTGATGCGTTCTTTGACCAGGTTGATGATCAGGTCGTCACTGACCAGCCCACCGGCATCCATGACTTGTTTGGCTTGAATGCCCAAAGGCGTGCCTGCTTTGACGGCGGCGCGCAGCATGTCGCCCGTAGATATTTGTGGAATGCTGTACTTTTGGCAGATGAAAGTGGCTTGTGTGCCTTTACCAGCGCCAGGTGCGCCCAACAAAATGAGTCTCATGCGTGTCCTCGGGTCATTGTGGAAAAATTGGAAAATTGTTCAAAAGGGGCCAGTCAACAGCATTTTGCTACCCTGTGTTCCCCGTATTTGCCTCAGAGAATATCATGCAGCAGCTTCTTTCCGGCTTACATCAAGGCCATCAGGCTCCAAACAAGTGCCGTACCCGTGCCAGGTCGTCCGGGGTGTCAACGCCGGGGCCAGGCACCAGGTGGGTGATGTGAACCGCAATGCGGTAACCATGCCACATGGCGCGCAGTTGCTCCAGGGATTCGGCAAGCTCGGTAGGCGCTTGCGCAAGTGTTGGAAACTGCTTCAAAAAACGCACCCGGTAGCCATAAATGCCAATGTGCCGCAATGGTGACGGGCTAGGCAGTTGCTGGGGCGTGTCGCGCGGAAATGGGATGGGAGCCCGGCTGAAATAGTGCGCCAGACCGGCCGCATCACACACCACTTTAACGATGTTGGGATTGTGAAAGTCTGCAACAGTGTGGATGGCGTGGGCTGCTGTACTGATGGCTGCAGCAGGAGTGCGTTTCAATAAATCTGCAACCGCGTTGATCAGCGCAGGGTCCATCAAGGGCTCGTCGCCTTGCACGTTCACCACGATGTCGTCATCGGTCAAAGCCAGCAACTCACAAGCCTGGGCCAATCGGTCGCTGCCGCTGGCGTGGTCTTCGCGGGTAAGTACCACGCGCACGCCGTGAGCCTGGCAGGCAGAGACGATCAAGGGGCTGTCGGCAGCCACCACCACCTGACTTGCACCGATGCCTGACACGCGCTGCGCGACCCGCACCACCATCGGTACACCGGCAATGTCAGCCAGAGGTTTGTTGGGCAGCCGGGTCGAGGCGAGCCGCGCAGGAATAAGGACAGTGAAGCTCACGGCGGGCTTTCAGCGGGTCAAAGTCCGAGTTCTTCGTCGGTGAGGGTGCGCGCTTCGTTTTCCAGCAGGATCGGTATGCCGTCGCGCACCGGGTAGGCCAGACGGGCGCTGCGTGAGAGGAGTTCTTGCTTCGTTTGGTCAAACTCAAGTGGCCCCTTGGTGACGGGGCAAACCAGCAATTCAAGTAATCGTGTGTCCATGGCGTGATGATAGCTTGGTCAGTGGGGTGGTTAAAGAAGGCTTCTGGTGCGCGCATCCAGCGCACACCAGAAGACATCTGGCAGTTTGCAAATCAGCGGAACGGCCCACGCGTCAGGGCGGGTGGCCCACAGCTTGACAGCATCTTTTTCAGTACAAATCAACTCGTAGCGCTTTTCTATATTGACTTTATTGCTATCAAAATCATAATGATCAGGCAATGATAGGGTGGTATCAGGATGCACCGACTGGTCACGCAGCATGTTAAAAAAAATTTCCGGCTGGGCGATGGCTGCCAGTGCCATCAGGGGCCGACTTGATGCCAGAGCCAGGTCGGCCAAAGCGACTGAGCCGCCATCGGCCCGGTAAGCCCGGGTATCAAGTTCGCGCTGGGCCTGAAAACCCTCAAAGGCCGGATGTGTGCCAGTGTGCAGCATCAGGTCCAGCTGGCGCGGCCAGGGCTCGCGCAGCGGCCCCGCTGGCAGCAGCCAGCCATTGCCCACGCCGCGGTCGTCAAATACGCCAATTTCAAGGTTCCGCCTGAGTGCCAGGTGCTGTAGACCATCGTCGCTGACGATGAGCCGGGTTTTGGGGTAGGCCGCCAGCAAGGCACGTGCGGCATCGATACGCCGTGCCGCCACAAAAACGGGTGCCCCGGTGCGTCGCCTGATCAATGCCGGCTCGTCGCCTACCTGTAGCGCCGTGCTGTTTGGGGTAACTTCCATGCAGTCTTGCGTGCGTCGTCCATAGCCGCGTGAGATCACTCCAACGGCTATGCCCCTGGCCTGCCAATGCTGCACCAGGGCCATCACCACTGGCGTTTTCCCCACCCCACCCACTACCACATTACCGACCACCACCACGGGTACTGGTACACCTTCAGACTTGAGCCAGCCCAACCGGTACAGCATCCGGCGCAGGCGCACCAGACCACCAAACAGCAAAGACACAGGCCAAAAACTCCAGGCCAGCACACCGCGACGCGTCCAACCCTCGCGCAGGGTGTGGTGCCAGGTAGCGCTGCATGGCGCGGTCATGGCATCAGGGCGACCCGCTTTGCGTCGATTGGGTGGCAAAGGTGATTTGGCTCAAGCCAGCCAGGCGGGCGGCCTCCATCACGGAGATCACCGCCTGGTGCTTGGCATTGGCATCGGCGTGGATGATCACCACCGACTCCTTGCCCGCTTT
>JBIJDQ010000578.1:0-2626 GCA_044344025.1 Rhodoferax sp. | reverse complement strand
GCGTTTTCATGGCATTTTGATGACGTTGATCAAAAGTGCCCGCACGGTGCTCAACACACCGCTTGTCAGGCCCGGATATGCCGGGCCAGTGCCACATTGACAGCGTCTTGTGCCTGCACTGCCAACGAACGCCGATCTTGTCCGGTGGCATCCATCGGTAGCAAATAGGTCACGGTCACCCGGATGTCAGTTGTGCAGACAATCCTCCACAGTGACTGCATGAAGGTGGTGTCACCCACAAAAACTGCCGCATCGTGGCAAACACCTCGCCCGTCGTGGTAAAAAATGGCCACGGGTTGAATCTGTGAATTCGCTGCAATAGCGCTCTGCAACAACGGCGCATGAAAGTGCACAGGTTGTTCCGGCGTGGTGGATGTGCCCTGTGGAAACAGCGCAATCGCACGCCCCTGCTGTAAAAGACCGGTCACCAGCGCGTTGACCCTAACGGCATCACTTCGCACCCCGCGCCGAACAAACAAAGTACCCGAACGCTGCACCAGCCAACCCAGCACGGGCCATTGACTCACCTCTGACTTGGCCACAAAACGTGCCGGGGTGGTGACATTGACGGCAAAAATGTCCAACCAAGAGATGTGATTGGCGACAAACAGGCAGGCTGCATCGTTTACCAAGACCTGCGGCCCGTTAGTCACGTGATGCACGTTCAAGACCCTCAACAAGCCTCGCGACCACCACCGCAACAGGTGTCTTTGCGTCATTGGGCTCAGCGCAGGGTAAACCGATGCAAGCGCCAACGCAGCAAAAATATGGATGCCAACGCGCGTTAACCGCAGACTGGCCAGGATCAACACAAAGGGGGAATGGTGCATGGCATAGAAAACTGAAAATGGCCGGACGCACAGGCTAACAAGCACGCATGACGGCAGTGTGACAGCGACTGGTGCCTGCGGCTTGGCGGTGAGTCATCAACGCTTCTGTCAGGCATGGCTCATTCCAGTGACACGGTTCAAAACAAGCCACACTCAGTCATGACGATGCTGCCTGTCAAACAGCCATTGCGGATCAGGTGCGTCAGTCAAACCTGAAAAGCGGCAGCACAGCTTGGAACAACTGTCAAAAGGATAGCTACTAGTGCTTATTGCGCAAGGACTCCAAGGCGAAATGATATGAAATTTGTCATTTCAGCCATGTCTGAACTCAGCGCAAAGCCAGCGTCAGGCCTGGCAACCTGAATTGGCCAACAACATCTCTCAGACCACCGGCTTGGTCTTGCAGGTTTTTCGCCGCAGCGGCTGACTCTTCCACCACGGCAGCGTTTTGTTGTGTCATATGGTCAAGCTTGTTTACCGCGTCGTTGATGCTTGACATGCTTTGGCTTTGGGTATGGCTTACCGCATGGATTTCACCAATGGCCACAGTCATGCGTCCAATCGCCTCAACGATGTTGTCCATGGTCGTTCGCGCCTGCGTGACCTTGATCGAGCCGAGCTTGATTTTTTCTGCCGAGGTGCCAATCAGCGACTTGATCTCACGCGCCGCCACGGCAGAGCGGTTGGCCAAGGTGCGCACCTCCGAGGCCACTACGGCAAAACCCCGGCCCTGTTCGCCAGCCCGTGCCGCCTCCACTGCCGCATTGAGCGCCAGAATATTGGTTTGAAACGCAATACCATCAATCACCGCCGTGATGTCCACAATTTTGCTGGAGGACTGCCGTATTTCTTCCATCGTTTGCATCACTTCGGACATCACTGCACGGCCACTGGTGGCTTCTAACGTGGCGGATTTGGCCAGCACCTCGCCACGGGTTGAGGCTTGCAGGGACGAATGCATGGCTGTGGCGACCTCCTCAATCAACGCAGCGGTCTGCTGCAGAAACGACGCCGCCATTTCGGTCCGGTTGGAAAAATCCAGATTGCCAGCGGCAATCTGCGTGGCCCCCTCGGCCACACTGTGACTGGCCCCCTGCACTTGAGACACCAGCACATGAAGCGAGGTCTGCATTTGACCCAAGGCCACCAGCAGTCTGCCGGCTTCATCGCGGTCATGCCCTACGATGCCAACACCCAAATCCAGTGAGGCCACGCGCTTGGCCGTGTCAACCGCCTGTTGAATCGGGCGGGTGATGCTGCGCACCAACCACACTGCCAAGGCCCCACCAAGCAGCAAGGCGCACAAGCTGAACAGCACCAAACCCCAGCGGGCTGTCAAACTCCATTGCCTGACATTGGCCACCGAGGCATCGATGTTGGCACGCTGGGCATCACCAAGCTGTTTGACTGCGGCTTGCAAACCATTGGCGGCCGGGGTGAAACGCTCCGCATAGACCTTTTCAATGTTGGCCGTTACACCACCATCACGTGCGGCCGTCAGCTCCTGACGTGCCTTGACAAACAAGATGTTGGCTTGCGTCATGCGTGCCAAAATGGCCTGGTCTTCTGGCGTTTTCAACATGCCGGACAGATTTTTTAGCAAGACATCCACTTGCAAGGCGGTTTGGTTGATCTCGGGCACCAAGGCATCACCGACTTGGGGCTCAGAGCTCAAGGCAAAGGCCTTGGAGCGCGCCACATTTACCAAAATATGCCGCTGCAACTCAGCCGCCAGCCGCTCGGTCATCATGACCTCGGTCACCATTCTTTCCGTGTCGGTTGAGACCCGCCACAAA
>JBIJDQ010000577.1:0-2628 GCA_044344025.1 Rhodoferax sp. | reverse complement strand
ATACGATCAAATGCTTGCTGTTTTTCGCATAGCTTTCAATGCATGTGGCGCAGGCACTAGCGGTTAATTCGGTCAATGTTGCCTGCACATCTTCGGCGTTGAGTGACGAAAAGTTCGACAAGTGTGCGTCAAGCCACTGTGGGTTGAACAGGTCACGCCCGGTGCTTTTGGGGGCAGGCAATACAAAGTAGGGCTCTGCCAGCAAGGCACTGAGCAAGGTGGCGTTCACTTTGCCAGTGCGTGCCCACTGACCCCGGTTGTCATACGGCTGACCCTGGTGCCGCTGGCACCAGGCGTCCAGCAGCACGTTGCCGGGACCACAGTCAAAGCCTGTCACATCCCCGCCGCTGGTTTGCGGATTCAGCACCGTCAGGTTGGCCATGCCGCCAATGTTGAGCACCACCGTGGTGCGAGTCAAATCACCAAACACCGATTGGTGAAACACTGGCACCAGCGGCGCGCCCTGGCCGCCTGCTGCCACATCACGGCTGCGGAAATCGGCCACCACCTCAATGCCGGTCAGCTCTGCCAGCAGCGCGGGGTTGCACAGTTGCAGGGTATAGCCCGTGCCACCATGGCTTTGGGGTTGGTGCCGCACGGTTTGCCCATGCGCGCCCACGGCGCGAACCGTTTGGGCATCGACTTGGCTGCTGGATAAAAGCTGTTGCACCACATCGGCGTAGATGTGCATGAGGGCATTGGCAGCAAGTGCAGCACGGTGCAACTCGTTGTGGCCAACCTGGTTCAGGGCAAGCAACTCGGCCTTCAGGCTTGGAGAAAGTTGGGCGCTGACGTGGGCGATAACTTGCAGTTTTTGACTGCCGAAGTCAGCCAGAACGCCATCGACTCCATCGAGTGAGGTACCCGACATCAGGCCAATGTACAACTCAGACATGGCCGTTGCCTGTCAAGCGCTTACTGTGCGCGGGTGGTTTGCAGTGATGAGGCGGCGGCCAAGGTCACTTTGGTTTGTTGCGACAGGCGGTCAAACACCGGCTTGGCGGAGGCGGTCACGGGAATCGACTCACTCTGGCGGGCCAGGGTTTGCGGGTCTTTGTGTTCACCATTCACCCTGAATTCAAAGTGCAGGTGGGGTCCGGTGGCCCACCCTGTAGAGCCTACCGCGCCGAGCTTCTGGCCCTGGTCAATGGTTTGGCCCTTGCGGACATCAATGCGGCTCAAATGGGCGTAAACGGTCACATTTTTGGTGTCATGTTTGATGAACACCACGTTGCCAAAGCCGTTTTGGGCACCCGCAAACTCAACCAGACCTTTGCCAATGCTGCGCACCGGTGTGCCGGTGGGAGCACCGTAGTCAATGCCCAGATGGGCACGCATGGTTTTCAGGATCGGATGCAAGCGCATCTTGAAGCCGCTCGTGACCCGGGAAAACTCCATGGGAGAGGCCAAAAACGCGCGCCGCAGGCTTTGCCCGTCAAGGGTGTAATAAGCACCTTTGGTTCGGCTGGTGGCTTGGGCCACCGGGTTTGCCTCAGCGCCAACGGTGCCAATGGGGTCCTGGAACCACATGGCCTGGTAAGTCTTGCCCTTGTTGACAAACTCGGCACTCAGCACGCGGCCAGTGCGCATGGGTTCGCCGTCGCCCTCAAGGGTTTCATACACCACGGAGAAGCGGTCGCCCTTGCGAAGTGATCGGTGAAAGTCGATGTCACCCGAGAAAATTTCAGCCATTTGGGTTGCGACGGCATCCGGAATCTTGGCATCGTCGGTGGCGGCAAACAGAGAACTTTGGATGGTGCCGCTGGCCAGTTGTGTGCTGGCGCTTAACGCAGCGGTTTCAATGCGCGAGGTCAACGCATCACCCTGGCGCTCAATCACCAGACGTTGGAACTGGCCATCGTCCTCGGGGCTCCAGCGTGCGGTCAATGAATTCAGGGCATGGCCCTGGCGGGTTTCGACGGTTACCGAGCGGCCTGCCCGGCCCAGCAAGACCTGCCGAGCCAGTGCGTCACTGCGCAAAAAAGCCGCTGCCTGCAGGTCATCCACGCCCAGGCGTTTGAGCAAGGTGTCTGCGGTGTCGTTGCTGCGGGTGACGTCTGAGCGGTACAGGTTCATCACTGGGGCAAGCAGGCTGTCAACGTTGGCAACTGCAAGGGGTTGCACCACCTCAAGCACCTGACGAACTTGCAGCTCGGCGGCATCCGGTGCCAAAGAGGCCAGTGCAAATGCACCGCCGCCCCCGCTCAGCAACAAGGCGGTAACCAGGGCAGTGATGCGTTTCGGGTGTTGGGCAAGCAGGCGGGTGGCCGAGTTCAAAACAAGCTGGCCATTAGTTATAAATTTGTTGATCAAAAGAAAATCCAGACAGAAAGATTGTCAGAAAAAAACAACAGTCACCAGAAAATTGCGACCAGATGCCCAACTAAAATCATGCAAAAAACAAGCTTTCGAGTATAAACCGCGCCCGTCCAGCCGCATCCAGAAAAACCCTATGACGCATCAAAAACCCCCTGAAATTATTGTGACAGACCGTGTCAAGCAGGCTTTGGCAGTGACCTTGCGGGGCTGCGAGGAGCTGATTCCCCAGGACGACTGGTTAAAAAAGCTGGTGCGCTCCGAGGCTACCGGCATTCCGTTGCGTATCAAGCTGGGGCTGGACCCTACCGC
>JBIJDQ010000576.1:0-2629 GCA_044344025.1 Rhodoferax sp. | reverse complement strand
GTGCTTGACGGTGAAATTTACCAGCCCAGCAGCTTTTCGGCCTTTCACGACCCTGAATCCACTGAACCAAGCGCTTACAGTCGCCAGGCACCGGTGTTCAGCCCGCGCCAGCTTGAAGTGTTGCAGCTGTTGCTTGACGGTTGCACCAACCGCGACATGAGCGCGCAATTGTTTCTGGGTGAAGAAACCATCAAGACCCACGTGGCCAACATCATGCGGACTTTCAAGGCCAAAACACGCACCCAGGCCGCCGCCGAAGCCGCCCGCTGGGGCTACCGCAAGTCTTCCTCGATCGGTTGATCGTTAAGCAAATGGCGCAGTAGACTGCGCAGCTTGGCCGGGCGCACCGGTTTGTGCAACAGGCTTAAACCAGCGTCTTTGGCGGCTGTCATCAGCGCCGCATCGGTGTTGCCACTCATCAGACAAGCAGGCACTTTTTCGCCAAGCTGCTGGCGCACCAGTTGCACCACCTCAATGCCATTGATCTCCTCCTGCAAGCGGTAGTCGCTAAGGATCAGTGCGGGTTTCATGCCATTTTCAAGCCACACCCGGGCATCTTTGAGGCCCTGCGCACCGTGCACCCGAACCCCCCAGCCGCTTAACAAACCCGCCAGGGCAGAACGCACCAGGGCATCGTCTTCAATAACCAGTACCACGGCACCTTGCAGCACGTCAACCAGCAAAGGAGCTGGCAGCAACTCGGGTACCTGTAACCCCGGCAATACTGTGGGCAGGGTCAGCGCAAAGCGGGTCCCAACGCCGGGGCGCGACATTAGGCTCAGGCGGTGGCCCAACAAGTCAGCGGTGCGCTGCACAATGCTCAGACCCAGCCCCATGCCCTTGTTGCGATCACGCGCAGCGTTGCCCACCTGGAAAAAAGCCTTGAACACCGCCTGCTGGTGCTCCGCAGCAATGCCAATGCCGGTGTCCCACACCTCAAGGCGCACCTGTTGCCCGCCATCCAACAGCCGCCAACCCACCAGCACCCCGCCATGCTCGGTGTAGCGCAGGGCGTTGCTGGTCAGGTTGAGCAAAATACGGTACAGCAGCACCGCGTCACTCATCACCCACACCGGGCTTGCCCGAACACGCAGCTGCAGACCCTTGTCCGTTGCGATCTGGCCAAGATCAAGCTTCAGCTGAGCCAGCAAGCCAGACAGGGCAAAAGGGGTCACCTTCACATGAACCGCCTGAGCTTCCAGACGGGAAATGTCCAGCAACCCGTCCAGCAGGTTTTGCATGGCGGACACCGAAGCCTCCATGTTGGCAATCAGGGCGCGCGTCTGGGCATCATGGGGCAGTTGCGCCAACCGTGTGACAAACATGCCCAGCGCATGGGTAGGTTGGCGCAAGTCGTGGCTGGCTGCAGCCAAAAACCGCGATTTTTCCAGCGTGGCCAGCTCGGCCTCTTCTTTCTTTTCTCGAAGTGCATGGGTGGCTGCGGCGACCTGTTGCTCCAGGTTTTCACGGGCATCACCGAGGCGCTGGGCCATTTTTCGCAGGTTGTCCTGCAATTCCCGCAGAGGGTCACCAGGCTTGGGGCTGTCGTTTCTGACCTCAGAAGCGGCGGCAAAATCTCCGCGTCCAATGCGCTCGATCAACTGGGTGAGCCGCATGATCGGGCGAATGACCCCCCGACTCAGCCCCACGGCGAGCGTTACCCCAAAAACCAGGCCCAACAGACTGATCAAGGCCCCCACCAACAGCATACTCCGCTTACGCTCATCCACCGACTGGCGTGAAAAACTCACCACGACCTGCCCCAATTGGGCAGGCAGGCCGTCAGTGCGGGTGGCCGACTGCTCATACACATCGTCCAGCCGGAGGCCACTGGCGAACACCGGCTGGATCAAAGTGTCAACCCGCCGCTGGGCATCAAACACCTGCCATTCCTGAGTGCCAGAGTCAAAATGAGGCAACTGCACCTTGTCGCCTGCACTCACCAACAGCTGACCCCGACTGTCGAGCACAGCCACCCAGCGCACGTCCGGCTCGCGCAGGCCACCCCGCACCACGGTTTGCAACTGCGTCTGGTTGGCAGAAAACAGGCCGTACTCGCTGGCCAACGCCAGCTGGCGAACCACAGAGCGGGTGCGCTGCTGGTAAGACTCTTGCATATCGTCAAAACGTGCCATCAAAAACACCACCGCCAGCAACACGCTGACCATCACCACCGGCAACAAGGCCGCCAGCAACATCCGCACACGGATGTCAATGCGCCTCATGGCAAGTGCTCCGCGCGGCGCAGAGCCAGGCGCAAGGCCTTTGCATCCAGCGACAGGCCAAACACCCGCGCCACATGGTCATTGACTGCCACCTCAAAGTCATTGGACTCCAACGGGCGCTCGGGCAGCGACTGGCCGCGCAAGGTGTTCAGCACCAAGCCACCCGCCTGCCTGCCCGCCTGCTCTGGCGTGGCATGCAGGGCAAGCAGCGCACCGGCACGCACATAGGCTGGCGAAAACGCCACCACCGGCACCTGCGCCCTGAAGGTGGTCAATAAAATATTCTGGATACTGTTGCTGTTGAACACCATCGGGTCGGCCACAGCCAAAAAAACATCACTGCCGTCAAGCACCTGCGGCAAGTCAGAGAACACATTGGACTTGCCCTCCAGCCCAGCCTCATT
>JBIJDQ010000575.1:0-2634 GCA_044344025.1 Rhodoferax sp. | reverse complement strand
TAGCGCCGTAGCCTTGATCAGCACCAGCCAGTTGTTGGTAAAGCCGGGCAGGGCGTAGCGCACCATTTGCGGCAGTGTGATGCGAAAAAAGGTTTGCAGCCGACCCATGCCAAAAGCCCAGGCGGCTTCCATCTGGCCCTTGGGGATGCTCAGAATGGCACCGCGAAAGGTTTCGGTCATGTAGGCACCGTAAATGAAGCCGATGGTGATCACCCCGGCAGCAAACGGTTCAATGTCGATAGTGGCTTCTGAGCCAAGTTTTTCGAGCAGGGTGTTGATGCCGATCGTGCCGCCATAAAACACCAGCAGCATCAGCACCAGGTCGGGAATACCACGGATGATGGTGGTATAAAAAGTGCCGATGGCCACCAGCACAGGGCGGCCAGAGAGCTTGGCTGCGGCACCCAGCAACCCAAGACAGATAGACACCAGCAGGGCACCCAAAGACACCCCCACGGTCAGCAAAGAGCCTTGCAAAATGACCAGAAGGTAAGCCTGTGTATTGGGTGTCATGGTGGCGCTAAAGCAGGGTCAACCGTTGCAACGGTGAAGGTGTGACCCTTGTTGGACAAGATTATTTGCCGTAAACGTCAAACTTGAAGTACTTGTCGTTAATGGCCTTGTACTTGCCGTTGGCACGAATCGCCTTGATGGCAGCGTTGAGTTCTTTCTTCAGGTCAGCCTGGCCTTTGCGCAAAGCGACACCGGCACCGGTGCCAAAGTACTTGGGAATGTAGAGTTCCTGGCCGACAAACTGGTAGTTTTCACCACCCGGTTTGCTCAGAAAACCACCACCGACTTCCATGGTGTCGGCCACCGTTCCGTCCAGACGACCGGCCTTGATGTCCAGGTACACCTGGTCTTGCGCGTCATAGGACACCACTTCCACACCCTTGGTCTTGAGTTCGCCCAGAGCGTATTTTTCTTGTGTGCTGGCCTTCAGGACACCGATTTTCTTGCCCTTGATGGATGCTGCGTCGGTGTACTTGATGTCTTTCTTCAAGACAATCTTGCTGGGTGTGTTGTAGTATTTGTCGGTGAAGTCAACCTGTTTCAGGCGCTCTTCGGTGATCGACATTGAACTGATGATGACATCGTATTTCTTGGCCATCAGGCCGGGGATCATGCCATCCCAGGCTTGTTCGACAAACACGCACTTGCGCTTGATTTGGTCGCACAAGGCGTTGGCAATGTCCACGTCAAAACCTGTGGGCTTGCCATCAGCGGTCTTGAAGGTGAAGGGCTCGTAAGTGGCATCAATGGCAACCTTGAGGTCTTTGACTTCGGCAAAGGCACTGGCGCACAGGGCGCTGATGGCAGCAGCTAGCAAGAGTTTTTTCATTTAGCAACTTTCTCAAAAAATGCCTGGAAGGTCCGAGGCGGGTTAACAAAAAATTAAAAACTTATTCTACGGTGTGTGCAGCACCCCTAAGGGGTTGGTTTGTACTAGGGTAACCCACAAGCAATCATCATGCCTGGCAGTCATTTTTGAAACGCCATAATGGCGGATGCATGAGATTTCCCATTACGCCCTTGACCTATCAATGCCACATCCTGACGGCGGTTGGATTGGCTAGACGGTGGGCGTGGCTGCTGCTGGGGCTGGCTTGCGGCTTGTGCAGCGCACTTGCCCTGGCCGCAGAGCCTGTGAAGATCGCGGTGCTGGCTTACCGCCCCAAGCCCCAGACGCAAGCACAATGGCAACCCTTGGCCCAGGTGCTCAAGGCGGCAATCCCTGAGCGCGACTTTGTGGTGCAGGCTTACACCCTGATTGAGCTTGAGTCTGCTGTGGCCAGTCGGCAGGTTGACTTTGTGCTGACCAACCCTGGCCACTATGTGTTGTTGACCCGGCGTGGCAGCCTTCAAGCCCCATTGGCCACCCTGCTGATGACTGAGACCGGGCAGGAAACATCTGCCTTCGGGGGTGTGATGTTCACCCGCGCCGGTCTGCCAGTCATCAATACCCTGGCCGAATTGAAAGGCAAGACCCTGGCCACGGTCAGCCAGGACTCCTTGGGTGGTTACCAAATGCAGGCCTATGAGTTGCTGCAAGCAGGTGTGGACGTGGTCCGTGACACACGCCTGCTCATCACCGGCATGCCGCAAGACCACGTGGTGCAGGCGGTGCTTGACGGCCGGGCAGACGTGGGCTTTGTGCGCAGCGGCGTGCTTGAGGCCATGGCCCGTGAGGGGCAATTGGACCTGGGGCGCGTGGCGGTGCTCAACAGGCAAAAGCTGCCCACATTCCCGGTCATGTCATCAACCCCGCTGTACCCCGAGTGGCCGTTCTCCTACCTGGGCCATGTGGATGAGCATTTGGCCCGTAAGGTCACGGCCGCGCTGTTTTTGCTCACCAACGATTTGCCTGCAACACGAGCCATGGGCATTCATGGCTTCTCGGTACCCGCAGACTACACACCGGTGGCTGAGGTTTTGCGGGTTTTGCGCCTGCCTCCTTTTGATGTGGCGCCTGCGTTCACCTGGCGTGATGTGGCCCAGCGCTACCGCATGCCGCTTTTGCTGCTGGCCGCCGCACTGACCCTGATTGTGGTGCTGGGTCTGCGCTTATGGCGTTCAGAGCAAAGCCTGCGCGCCGAGAAACAGCGTGTGGTGGCGCAAAAAGAGGCACTTACC
>JBIJDQ010000574.1:0-2640 GCA_044344025.1 Rhodoferax sp. | reverse complement strand
GGATCAAAAATGGAACCGCCGTGTGGAACGTGGTTCCCAGCAAGGTGCTGGCGTTGCAGGCAACTGAAGCCCCGCAACCCGTGCATTGTCGCACGGCTTTAAGTTTGGGCTATTTCCGCCACTTTCCTGCGCTTTGCGTGTGATGCTTTAACCCATAATATGTTGCCAGAATGGCTAATTTCTCCAATGGGTATTCGAGCATGCACACTTATCCTGCGTTGATTCAATGGGCGCATCAATTTTCCATGCGCACCTGGGCGCTGGTGACCGGTTTGTCGTTTGTGCTGGCATTCAGCTCGGTGTTGGTGCTGGCGGTTTCGGCTGGGGTGCAACTGCCCGAGCCCTTGGCAAGCTGGTACACACAGGTGGAATTGTTCGCCCGCGATACGGTTCGCCTGACCTTCAAACCCCAGAAAGAAGCCCGCCAGATGTCAGAAACAGTTTACATGGCACCGCCTGGCATCCTGGATGAAAAGCGCAATTTTGTTTGGATCGAGGGCATTACCGGGGCAACTTTGGCGCAGGCAGCGGCGCCGGATGACCCGCGTAAGGTAAAAACCCCTTCGCGTCTGCTTGACCCAAGTTGGCAACCTGAATTCAAAGGAGATTGACGAATGCGCGATTTGTTTGACCACAAGTTAACGGGGTTGGTGTGTTTGAGCTCAACACGTGTTTTGCGCTGCGCCAGGGCGTTGCTGGCCGGTGTCGTGTTCTGTTGGGCTGGTTGGCTGCAGGCTACCGCAGCACAGCCACAGGTGCTAACCAATGTGTATTTGTACGAAAGCCCGTTGACCAAGGCATTTTTTTCGGCAAATGGTGCGCTTTACGATGCCATGAAGGACCGTTGGAAAGCCTACTTGCGGCAATCGACCAACAGTTTTAAAGAAGTGTCACGCGCCAGTTTGCTGGGCGGTTTGAGTCCAGGGGTGCTGGTTTTGGGGTCTGCGGTGCTGCTTGACGACGAGGAACGCAAGGCTATTGACGCATTTGCCAAAGCCGGTGGCAGCGTGTTGGTGACCTGGGGTACCGGTGCGCGTGATGCCAAGGGGCGTTGGACAGGGTACGGGTTCATAGAGAAACTGCTCGACATGAAGGTGGTGGGCAAAGTTGACCTTGAAGACAATGAACGCTTTGTCAACACCTTTGGTGACGGCCCATTGAGTTGGGCATTGCCGGGTGGTGAGCGGATTTTTTTGGGGGAAATCGCAGAAACCCCGCTGCGTGTGGATTCAGCGCGGTTGGCCGCACGTTACTTTACTTGGCAGCGTTTTCCGGCACCCAAAATGAGCAACGGCGCGGTGGCTTTTCTGGAGCAAGGGGCCTCGCGGCGGGTTTATATTGGTTTTTCTGAGGCCAGTTGGGACTATGACGAGCGCGGACGATTGCCCAAACTGTTCGACGGCATCATGGCATGGCTGCAACATGAGCCGGTAGTCATCAAGGCAGCCTGGCCCAATGGCGAGTTGTCGGCGCAGTTGCTTGAAATGGATACCGAAGCCAAGTTTGAGAATGCAATCAATTTTGCCAGGGACCTGGATGCCGCCAACATTCGTGGCACGTTCTACGCACTGACCAGCATCGCCGTAAAAAATCGTGAAACGCTTGAGCAGGTGGCCAAAAAACACGAGGTTGGTTACCACGCCGAAGTTCATTTTGGTTTTAAGGGCAAGAGTGAGGAAGCGCAAGCAGAGCGACTCAACACCATGGTCTCTGACATGAAAAACATTTTGGGTGCACGCGCCACGGCGGATGTCAGCGGATTTAGGGCTCCCACCGAGTCTTGGGACCCCACCACCGAAAAGCTGTTGCGCAAACTGGGGGTACGCCACCATGTGGCAGACCCAGCATCAAGCGAAACGCGCGTGCCGTTCTTCTCGCGCTCCGAGCCCGCCCTGGGGCCTGACAAGGCCATTGTGGTACTGCCCAGAACACAAATGGACGATCTGAATTACCTTGGTTTGAAGTTGAGCAACGAGAAGGCATCCGAGTTGATTGCCCTTGATTTTGACTACCTGCACGAGGCTGGTGCTTTGGGTGTGTTGTCAGTGCACTCGCAGAATTACGGCCCTGAGGGCTTGATGGCATACCTGACCCCACCCTATGTCAAGCGTTTGCAGGAGCATCGGCATGATGTTTGGGCAGTTTCGGGTGCCGAGATTGCCCAATGGTGGCGTGAACGCGAGAGGGTGCAGTTTCAGCAAGGCAAGCTGATTGGCAACCGGTTCACGTTTGTGGTGCAAGCCCCTGGCAAAGTCAAAGGCATCACGTTCATGGTTACACACGCGGTAGCCGATGGTGGGGTCAAGCGTGTGGTACCTGCCCAGGGCGGTTTGCCCATGCCAGAGTTGACCCGGGTTGACCCCTGGCGCACTGCGCTTGTTTTCAAGGATGAGTTACCAGTGGGCACTTATACCTACGAATTGGCTTTTTAAAGCAGCGGCCCCCGGTGTGATCGGGGGCTCAAGCCCGATAATGAGCGTTTTATATTTTCCGATTGCACAAGACCCATGGCTCAATACGTATTCTCGATGAACCGCCTCGGCAAGATCGTGCCGCCCAAGCGATTCATTCTCAAGGACATTTCCCTCAGTTTTTTCCCAGGTGCCAAGATTGGTGTGTTGGGCACCAATGGGTCGGGTA
>JBIJDQ010000573.1:0-2647 GCA_044344025.1 Rhodoferax sp. | reverse complement strand
AGCACCTTTTTGCCCGCATCAGCGCCACCCGCCTGACCTGACGTCACCAAAGCCACCTGCACCACCACCTCACCCGCATCGGTGAACTTGACGGCATTGTTGGCCAGGTTGGTCAACACCTGCCCCAGGCGCAAAGGGTCGCCCAGCAGTCGTCGCGGCACCGCGTTGTCAATGCGCAACAACAGTTCAAGGCCTTTTTCCTGAGCTTTGAGGGCCACCAGGTTGGCCACGTTGTGCATCACCTGGTTCAAGTCGAAAGGAATGGACTCCAGACTGAGCTTGCCTGCTTCAATGCGGGAATAGTCCAGCACATCGTTGATCAGGCCCAACAAAGCGTCAGACGAAGCCAGCACCTTTTCCTGGTAGTCGCGCTGCTGCGCATCCAACCGGGTTCTCAGCAACAGTTTGCCCAACCCGTTGATGGCGTTCATCGGCGTGCGGATTTCATGGCTCATGCGCGCCAGAAAATCAGACTTGGCCAGATTGGCCTGGTTGGCCACCTGGGTCGCCAGCGAAAGCTGGTGGGTACGCTCTTCCACCAACTGCTCAAGGTTCTCGCGGTACTGGCTCAGCTCAAGGTCTCGGTCCTGCAGCCGGTCGATCATGCGGTTCAATCCCTCCCCGAGACGCGCCAACTCATCGTCACCTTTGGGGTGAAACCGCTCGTCGGTGGTGGCATCGACCGACATACGAGACATCAAATGGCTCAATTCCTCCACCGGAGCCGACAAACGGCGCACCAGGCGGGCCGACAGCCAGAACGCAATACCCAGCGCGGTCAGCAACATCAACGCACTCTCCAGGGCGGTGCGCATCAACGCGGCCTGCATCACCACCAGCGACGCCGCCAACTCCACCACGGCCCGCGTGCCGGGGACTTCAGCCCACACCGTCATCAACCCGTTCGCCACATGGGCGTCTTGCAGATTGGGGGTCAAAGGCGCCAGGCCCACACGGTGTTGTGGGCTGAGGAATTCGGCAAAAACCTGGCTGTTGTTGACGATCAGCCGTGCGCTGAGGACCTGCGGGTTGCTCTGCACCGCGCCCAACAACCTCAACGCCTCAATGCGGTCATCAAAGGCGACCGCCGCCTGGCTGTTGGTGGCCACCAAACGTGCCTGGGCAAACAAAGACTGTGCCCACTCATTGCGAATCAGCCGCTGCTGCTGAAACACGCTGAACACAAACACCAGCAACACCGCCAACAACAGCGAGGCGCCCGCGAGCAGCACCAGTTTGGCGCGAATGCTTTGCGGGCGCAACCGGTGCCGCAGACCAGACAGATTCATGGCTCCACCACCTTGGCCAGGCGCAGCAACTGTGCGTTGAATTCAATGTTTTGCAGCCGGGCCGCTTTGCGGTTGATCAAAATGCTCACTGGCGTACCCGCTTGCCCCAAGGACAGCTCAACCATCCCCCCGACTTTGGCAAACCCGGCAATGTCTGACACCGTCACCACCGACAGCACGGACACCTTGCGCAACACTGCATCAAGCTGGCTCGATTCACTCTGGGACAGGTAGAGAAAGTCGCAGCGCGCTATGTCTGCCAAGCCGGCCAGTTTGGCGTAACTCACCACGCGCCCATCAATGGGTGACTGCGCCAGCCGCTCAAACGCCGCGCCAAACGGAGTGCTGCCCAACAGACAGACCGACAGCGGCCGGTCACGCGGGTCGTCCGGGCGGTAAACAAACTGCGGCAACTTGAAAAACAAGGTGGACTTCAATGCCACCTCTGACACCGGGGCGTTTTGCGCCGCCACAGGCCACGACATCAGCGAGAAGAGCAAGACCACCCAGAAACGCACCATGTCAACCTGTCAGAAACGGTGGTCCAAGGACAACATCCAGCTTCTGGGTTGCTGCGGCATGTCGAAAAAAGTCCGACTTCCCGCACCATGTGCGGCGTAATAGCGGGTGTCAAACAGGTTGTGAATTTCCAGCCATAGGGTGGTCTTGCCACCCAGCAGCTTGTGCCAACCCATGTTCAGGTTGGCCACGGTGTAGCCAGGCGTTTCAAGCCGGTCCGGGGGCAGATTCTTGTTCTTCTTGCGCCCGTTGGTGGTGTCACCCACCCAGAGCACCTGCGGGGTGATGCTGACCTTGTCCAGATAACGCAAGGTGGCGCCGAGCTTGAATTTCTGGCTGGCCACAAACCCCAAGTCCCAGTCAATGCCGTCACCCTCGTTAATCTTGCCGTCAATCCAGCTGGCGCTGGCCCACAAATCGCCCGACCAAGCCGGGTTCAGGCGAAACTGGTAGCTGGCCATCAGGTCCAGCCCGGTTTGTGTTTGCTCCCCCGCATTGCCCTTGCTTTCGGGGTTCACCAGCACCGCCCCGGCAATGGCGTTGACCGCTGTGGAGGGCAAGGTGACGATGAGGTTTTTGATGCGGCTGTGAAAGGCATTGGCCACCAGGTTCAGGTCATTGGTCGGGCGCCAGTCCCAGGTCAGGCTCAAGGTTTTTGACTTTTCGGGCTCAAGCTCAAAGTTGGCCACCCGAAACCCGGTGCCCTTGTACAACCCGCCGGTTTTTGTGCCGTCAAAAGAGCCAAAGGCGCTCAGGCTTTCGTCGGGAGAAGGTGCCCGGAAGGCCTCGGCATACAGCGCTTTGACCACATGGTGTGGGTTGGCGCGCCACACCACACC
>JBIJDQ010000572.1:0-2650 GCA_044344025.1 Rhodoferax sp. | reverse complement strand
GAGAACTGCATTTCACCCTTGCTCAACTGCCAGTCCCATACACCGTCACCAACTGCTGCCAGCGCAAGCGTCATGCGTTCCTCGCTGGCGCGCAACTGGGCCTCCATACGGCGTTGCTCAGACATGTCGACCAAGGCAATCTGCCAGCCAGAGCTGGGTCCAATCCAGACCACCTTGGCTTGGACGTGGGCGGGCGCATGGCCTTCAGCCTGAAGCATCAGGTCGCCCGTTTGTGCACCATGTTCAGCCCTGGCACGCGCCAGCATGGCGTTGAACTGCGGACGCTGTGCATCGGTCACATGCAGGCCAAACCGCTGGTTCATGAGTCTGGCGCGCTCACTTGCGAGCAGTTGTGCACCCATCAGGTTCAGTTTAGTAATGATGCCCTCAGTGTCAAGCAGTACGCAACCGACGGGGGAGAAGTCGTACAACTCAGTGCTTTGGGTAAGCGCCTGTTCCAGTTGTTCCCTGGCCGTGCTGAGGTGTTCGTTTTGCAGTTCCAGCTCAATCTGATGAATCTCCAGCTCTTCAAGCAGGTGCTGGGCTTGCGAGAGGTCCAGGTTGGAAACGGCAACCTCCGTACGCCCGGTGCGTCGTGCCACCGCAAGTTCGCGCAAATCATGCTGTTGCGGGGGGTTTTTTCGGTAGACCATGGTCAAGCCTTGGGTGAATTTTGGCCAGCTGACAGGGCCTGCAACCTGGCTTGCGCCTGGTGCAGTTCGGTCTCCATTTTTTTGCTTGTGGTGATGTCTGTAAATGTGATGACCAAGCCGTCAATCCGGTTGTCGTGTGTGCGATAGGGCATGATGCGCACCTTGAACCAGCGGCCCTCAGTGGCCGGAACGTCAGTTTCCTGAAACACCAGGGTACGCAGCACCTCCCGAGCATCTGGACCCAATTTGGGGTAATCCAGCTCGCAAACAATGTCGCTGATGGGCCGCCCGGCATCACCCGGAATCAGTTTGAAGAGCCGTGTGGTCGAGGGCGTGAACCGCCGCACACGCAAAGTTTCATCCATAAACAGAATCGCAATTTCGGTGCTGTCTAGCAAATTGCGCATGTCGTTGCTGGCCCGAGAGACCTCAGCCACTTTGACATGCAACTCGCCGTTGATGGTTTGCAACTCCTCGTTCATCGACTGCATTTCCTCTTTGGAGGTGGTTAGCTCCTCATTGGTTGACTGGAGTTCTTCGTTGGTTGACTGCAATTCCTCGTTGGCAGATTTCAGCTCCTCTTGGGACGTCTGCATCTCTTCCCGGGTCGAACGTGCGTCTTCTCGGGCATGCTGCAATTCTTTCAAAACCGCTTCAAGGCGGTGACCTTCTTCAGGTGCTGCATCGGATGACCCTCGAGGCTTTCGGGGGTGAGGCGCGGCCACATCCCGAAACACCACCAGCACCATGCCGCTGAGCGCCGGCGGCTCACTCAAGGGTTGCACCACCACGTCGACATACTGGGCCGGGCGGGCATCGTCAATTCTGACCCGCTTGAGTGTGGCAGTTTTGACCTCACGAATCGCCCGATAAAAGGTCTCGGTGAGGGCCTTTTTGAGTCCCTCTCGGGCCATGGTGAACAAATTGAGGTTGGGTTTGCCCGTGGCAAGTTCCAGGTATTTGCCAGTTCGCCCGCTGAAATAAAGCATTTCCCCTTTGGCATCGACCAGCAGCGCTGCTGGCGCATAGTTAGCAAGCACAAAGCGCTCCACCAGCGTTTGCAGGTCAGGGGCCATATCGCTTGCCCTTGAATGGCGTGCAACTGAACCTGGCAGTCGAAAATTGCCAGGTTCAAATGAAGGCGACAGGCCAGGCGGCGGCGGGTAAGCCGGCACATCAAGTCGGCGGAAGATACGAGACTTGGCCGCGAGCGGCGAAAACAGCGTGTGGGCCGGGCCAATAGACTCCGAACTGCCCAGCAGCAAACAACCCCCGGGGTTCAGGCTGTAATGAAAAAGCTGTAACAACTTGCTTTGCAGTCCGGCTTCCATGTAGATCAGCAAGTTTCTGCAACTCAAGAAGTCAATGCGGGTGAATGGGGGGTCAAAAATGACGTTCTGCTCTGCAAAGATCACCATCTCGCGAATGTCGTTGCTGATGCGATATCCAGCCGCGTCGGCCACAAAAAACCGCTTCAGACGCGCCTCCGACACATCAAGCGAAATGCTTTCGGGGTAAATGCCGCTACGCGCACGCGCAATGGCCTCTTTGTCCAGGTCGGACGCAAAAATCAGCAGCTTGTAGCGGTGCGCCACGGTCGGGTCATCTTGCGATTCGCGGAACAGCATGGCCAGCGAATAGGCCTCTTCGCCGGTCGAGCAACCCGGCACCCACGCGCGCAGCAGTGCACCATCGGGATGGTTAAGGCGCAGTGCAGGCAGCACCTCGCGCATCACGTCTTCCCACACGGCGGGATCACGGAAGAAGCCTGTCACCCCGATCAGCAGCTCACCAAACAGCAACTCAACCTCTTTCGGGTTCTCACGCAGGTAGCGCAGGTAGTCGTGAATGCGTGGCAACTGGTGCAGGCCCATGCGTCTCTCGATCCGGCGCGTGATGGTGTTTTTTTTGTAGGCAGAAAAATCATGGCCGGTATGGGTTCGCAGCAAAACCAGAATCTTGTCAATAAACCCGGTGGCCGTACCTTGAGCCTGGGC
>JBIJDQ010000571.1:0-2654 GCA_044344025.1 Rhodoferax sp. | reverse complement strand
CCCAGGTTGAAGTTCATACCCTTGAGGGTGTTGAGCGTCATCTTTTGCACTTCCAGTGCCTGGATGGTTGCGCCCAGTGCGCGGGAGTTTTGCTCCAGCCAGAAGTGCACGTTTTTGAGCTCTTCTATGCGCTTGTCCAACTCCTCCACATTGAGTGTGGGGGCCACCCAGTTGCCCAGATTGGGCATTTGGGGGATGTTGTTGGTTGCTCCCTTGGCCAGGTTTTGCAAAAAGTCAAAACCGGGTACAAATTTGCCAAAACCGCTGCTGTCTGAATCGCTCATGGGGTCCTCCAAATAGCCCGACTGCCGGGCAACTTGCACAGCTTACTCCAATGGCGCGCCAGTGGCGATACTGCCAAACCCTACATGGCGTTAACTTATGCCGCTACCGCCTTGCATTGTTTGATGCAGGCTGCGCACGAGTCGGCGCATGCTTTGCAGGTTGCATGGTGCTTTTCGTGCTTACGGCATTCTTTTTCGCAAAGTTGGCAGGCCTCCAGAGCAGTTTTGGCGAGTGCGGGAACCAGGCTTGACTGTTGGTTGGCAAGGCTTTGAAGGGCTGTACAAAGCGCCAGCATTTGGTTGGCGGCTTTTGCACAGGCTCCCATTTCCTTGTCGCCGTCTGCCATCAGGATCAGACAGTGTGCGATGCACGCCTGCCCTTTTGCAACGCAGTCTGCCGTTGTGTCGGCCAGCAATTGGTACTTTCCGCCGGACGCCCCCATCATTTTGGAGTGGTCGTGTTCCTGGGCCAATACGGCTGTGCTCAGCGCTGCCACGATTGCAGCGGAGGCATTTGCGATTGCGTTACGACGGTTCATAGGCACCTCTAGTGTTGAAAAGGTCAAATTTACACCGTTGAATGGCGAAATTGAGATCTTTAAAGAACTTTTGCCGCAAGTTCCGCGGCAAGGTGCTCCCAATTTTGACGATATGACCGGACTCGGAGATACATATCAAGTTGCTGCTGTCCGCGAGCAAGTGCAGTTTGGCAAATGAAATTCGAAACTGCTTGTGAAAAACAGCGGCACCGGAAACGATGCGCACGTCAATGGTGTCGTGCGATACGGTAACCATTTCCGCATCTGCAGCGTGGCGTGCATAGTGAATGAAACATGCCGCCATCACGCAAACTTCCAGAATGGAAAAAAGCAAGACCAAGGGCGCGCCCCAAATCCAAAAAATGACACCAGCCACCAGACTTGGGACACTGATGATTGAGAGGATTGCGGCAAGCTGGCCGGGTGACATAGAGCAGTTTTTTTGCAACTTCCAGATCAACGCCTCACCGGTTTCCGTCACATTACCGTCGTACAAAGGAGTGGTTGTCACGATATGCCTCTACCGACGATTTAGGCCGCCACAGCGCTAGCGGGCATTGACTGCAGACGGTGCTGCCTTTGCGCGAGGTGCTTGTATTTGGAAGCCTCAGGGCTGCAGTCTTGCAGGAATTTGGTTTGTCGCAGGCTGGCCAGCGAACGGCATACCGTTTCTGGTGCAGCGTTGACGATCGTAGCCATATCGCTCAAGCTGGGCATGGCGCAAGCGGTGGTTTCGTCCAAAGTGTCGCTGTTGTTACGCGCTAGTGTGATGAGCAAGCGCTTCACACGATCATCCGTTGTGCCAGTACGTAACGTTATCAACTCCCTTGCGCGCTGGTAGCCTTGAGATACAGCCTCTATCAGCAACTGCTTGAATTGGGCATCGTCATACAGCGTGACTGGAATCAACCTTGAATATGTGAGTGCCCGGGCAACCAGCGGATCGGTCACACCCACCAAATTTTCGAGGCCCAGTACATCACCCGGTAGCACTAAGCGCACAAAACTGCATATGTTGTCGCCCACGGTGGTGTCTATGCGTAAAGCGCCCGAATTGAGACGCCAAAGCGAGTGCAATTCATCAATCTTCAATGGTTCACGTTGCCTCAGCAGGCGGGCTGGCCTGGTCAAATCACAGTATTTCATGACTACTCCTTGTGTCCCGCAATACCTTCAGGTGCAGCGAGACTAATATGAAAGACACAAAACACGCGAACTTCGATGGACGATCTGTCTATCGAAGCGGCGTGCAAGCATTTACATGATCAGGAGATTGGTACCGGCGGAGCCCGCGCCGTTGGTGCAAGCCATGCAACAGCTTTGTATGCCGGCAGTTCGCGACCAGAGAACAAAGTGAAATCAAGTTGCCACGCAGCAATGGCTAAGGCCGGCTGTGGTGGCAACCCGAATGATGCCGCGTGGGTGACGCAATAGAGGCAATGCCCGCTGTGGATAGAAAATGGTGCATCAGCAGGTTTATGCGAAGTTTGATCCAGCAAGCGCCCGTCAGGGGCAAGGCGCACCCAGGTTGATCCTTGGGTTGAGCAAACCTCAATCCAGCCGTCGGTACCTGCAGCGGATGTTCCACTTCCACTTTCCAATGCAAGCGAAAACGTCGGCATCAACGCGTTCAGCACGATCGCCAAAATGGCGAGCCAGCTGGAAAAAACGCGTTGCGGCCGGGACTTCATAAATAGTTGGTTTCAATTACAGCTGGCTAAACAGATACACCCCGGCGCCGCTAAACAACGCACCAAAGCTGGCCACTACCAGTGGCGCTTTGTCAGCAACATAGCGGCGCAGGCCCAGCCCAGCCAGCACACCACCAAAA